>JBIKZJ010000019.1:0-30592 GCA_044354755.1 Schlesneria sp.
CAGATACCGACCTGCAGCAGACACCTCGGCCGTGATCGCGGTGAAAAACATCCACATCCAAAACCATCGCATGAATCGGGCCACCATGACGCTCCTGTTGCTGTTGTACTGAGGGACATCGCCTTCAAAATGTTCTCTGTCGGGATCCTTGATCATATGCGAATGCGGGCCTCTGTTGCATCGACAGCCCGTTTTTTTTGACTAAACCAGAGTAGTGGGAGGCAAGCGGCATCCATTACGGTCTGTGACGAGCAACGCGCAGGCGAGTTGTCACGAAGTCGATACGGGGTCGTCCGTGGGAAGACGTTCGTGAGTCCCTGCTGACACAGGAAAATCAGACAGAACAAGAGCTTTCCGTATTCTCGAATTGCCTGCGAGTCGCTAGGCTTTTTGTTGCAACGGGTTTTCAGGGACCCGACCGGGCCGGTTTCAGGTATTCGATCCGGATGCGAACAAACCGCATTCCAACTGGAATGATTGATACCGAGATCAAACTGTGCCGTGATTGCCGCATCCAGTAAAAAGGTGGAAAATGTTCATGTTTTCATGGAAAAACCAAAAATTGCACATTTTGTATTTGTTCATAATTTTTTCTGGTTCCATGGCGGTCTACTCGGATGACTCCCAACCGGTCGTTGTCATCGAACCGGACGAGTATTCGTTTGAAGTCGGCTCAGTCATCCGGATTCCGGTCGAGATTTTCGGTTTAAAGCATCAATTTGTGTTGGATACCGGGTGTACTAATACAGTTTTTGATGAGTCCTTCCGAGATCGTCTGGGTCCCGTCGTGAAGCGTGCCAAAGTGTCGACACCGACTGCAACCCGCGATCACGATTTCTTCGCGGCTCCCGAAATCGTGATTGGTTCCCTGGTTCAAGACAAATATCGCTCGGAAAAGCCCATCGGAATCGGCGAGTTGGCATCACTCAGAACGGCAACGGGTCGGAATGAAATGGGATTGCTCGGAATGGACTACTTGGCATCCCGTGTGATTCGTATTCAGTTTGAGCGTGGCCTCGTTCAGATTGACACTACGGCAAAAATGCAAAGTGGTGATTCCGAGAAAATTTTTATGCGGAACCGGCAAGCCTACATTTTAATCGGCATTCCGAACGAAGGATTTCCCAGCTTTACGATCGATACGGGAAACAGCGGATCATTTTCCCTGGAACGAAAACTTTTTGAACGACTTGTGCAAATAGGACGAATCGTCTTGCAGCGTGACGGTACTGCAGCCGAAGTCGGAGGAATTCGAGTCGCTCGGCGTGGGATCCTGGACCGTATTGAATTCGGTGGGAGGCAATTCTGTAACGTGCGAGTTAACGAGCACCTCCGAAATATGGTGGGGCTTCGTTTCCTGGAAAAATACGATATCGAGTTCGATTTCCCCAATCAAATCGCGTATTTTCGACCCAATGGTCAAATCGAACTTTTGGAATACAAGAATCGAGCCGAATTCGGCGTGCGGCGGGTGATGGGACGGACATTGATTGCGGATATCGATCCGACTGGTGTCACTGCCAACGAAGGGCTTTGTGATGATGACGAAATCCTTTCCATAAACGGAAATTCTGCAGAGCATTTGACGGTGGTTCAGATTCACAAGATGATTTGTAATCGGGATGCCGCAACCATGAAGATCACCTACCGTCGTGATGGTGTCATCCAGGATGCCTGTATCACACTCTCGAATACGCCCGAACCCTTTTCGCTTGTTCCGCAACAGGAAAATCGACCGCAACAAGAAAAAAACGATCCTTTCGATGACTGAACCGTGAATCGACTCATCGCAATCTGGTCCACTCACAATCTGGTCCACCCCATTTCTCTCAGCGAAAGTGACGAATGTTCAATCACCTGCGATACACGGTTCCGATTCGGTGGAGCTCTTTCATTCGAGGCGTTATGTTTGAATTGGTTCTCCCGATCCCTTTCTGAGGCCTCATCATGAAACGCGTTGCGATCGCAGTTTGTCTTTGTCTCTGGGCTGGCCGTTCACTTCTCGCCGGAGCGGCCGATGGCCGGCTGGATATCTACTTTGTGGATGTCGAGGGTGGAGCTGCCACCGTGATCGTCTCCCCCACCGGAGAGTCGATACTGATTGACTCGGGCTATCCGGATAATGGTGGTCGTGATCGCGACCGAATTCTGAGTGTCCTTACGGATGTGGCCAAGCTGGATCATCTCGATCACGCCGTCGTCTCGCACTGGCATCTGGATCATTTTGGCAATCATGCTGCGATCGCCGCCAAGTTCAAAGTCGCGAATTTCTGGGATCGAGGGATTCCGGAACTGCTGCAGGAAGATCCTGGTTTTGTTGATCGTGTCGCTCCTTATCGGGCCGCAAGCCAGAATCGATCGAAAACACTGCAGGCGGGAGACCTGTTGCCGGTCAAGTCGGGTGGTACCCCGCTGAAGGTGCAAGTGGTCACGGCGAGTGGCGAGGTCATCCCGAATCGAGGGGAACCGAATCCGTTCGCCAGCGAGCATCAGCCTCAGGCTGAAGATACCTCGGACAACGCGAAAAGTATGAGTCTCTTGCTGACCTTTGGTCGTTTTCGGTTCCTCTGCTGTGGTGATCTCACCTGGAACACCGAAGCGAAGTTAATGACGCCCAACAATCCACTGGGACAAATTGATCTCTTCATGGCCACGCACCATGGCCTGAGTGTCAGTAACAATCCCGTGATGGTCCTTCCCCTCGACCCACGTGTTTGCGTCAGTTGTAATGGGCCGACGAAGGGGGCCGATCCCGAAACGATTGCGACCTTCCGCCGCGTGAAGTCCCTGCAGGCGATGTATCAATTGCACCGGAATATCCGACTCGACGAGGCTGGGCAGGCACCGGTTGACCACATTGCCAATTTGGCCGAGACAGCCAACTGCAAGGGGACCTGGATCAAATCGTCCGTGGCCAAGGATGGTCAAAGTTATACCGTGCAAGTTGGTGCTGCCGGTCCGCTGCGAACATTTACCACACGCTAGTCGTGCGGATTCTGCCTGTTCTGGAAGGTTTTGTGCGATTGTGATGGATGTCCCCCGTTTGCTGGCCGAGTCCTGCTTGCGTCGCGCCGACTGGCTCGACCAGATCGATTCGACGAATGATCATGCCCTGCTTTTGGCGAATCAGCCCGAGATTGAATCTCCCTGGTTGATTGGCGCCGAACAGCAAACGGCGGGGCGTGGTCGGGGTGCCAACCGCTGGTGGGGTGCCGAGGGGTCACTGCTATTTTCCCTGCTGATTGACATGCCGAAAATGGGGCTGGCCTCGGCCGACTGGCCCCGTTTCTCGCTCATCACCGGCCTGGCCGTGGCGGAAACTCTCTCATCCATGGTTTCCTCGGCGGTTGTTGGGTTGAAGTGGCCGAACGATGTCTGGCTGGGTCGCCGTAAAGTCTGTGGAATTCTGATCGAGCAGTCGGATCGATTTCCCGAGCGACTGGTGATTGGTGTCGGCCTGAATGTCAATAATTCCTTTCACGACGCTCCGGATGATCAGCAACGGATTGCCACGTCGATGGCGGATGCCAGCGGCGGAAATGTTTTTTCCCGCACCGATGTCCTGATCGAATTTCTCAACCAGTGGCGATTGCTGTCGCAGTACCTCGCCGCAGGAAATATTGATTTGGTTGAGCGGTGGTCGCGAAAGTGTATGCTGACGGGAAACCCGGTCACGCTCACCAGCGGTCGAAACGAGACGACAGGGGTCTGTGTTGGAATTGATGGTGATGGGGCACTGCTGCTGCGTACTGCATTCGCAGTCGAACGGCATTATGCCGGAACCGTTCGCTTGCGCGACTAATTCTTTTGTAAATTGACGAGATCAATTCGTTTGCCTGGATTGCAGGTCAGTTTTGCGAATTCGTTACCGAACCTGTATCCACTGATTGGATTCCGGAAATCGGTCTCCGAATGAAAAACTGACCCCACCATTTTGATTGGAAAAACTCCAGATCGTCGCCACGACAATCGCAATCAGCATCGCAGCAAAGGTGATTTTGACCCAGCTGTAAGGGCGTTGGCCGGAAACCTCGCCCGTCGCGGCGTTCATCATCACCTGGTAAGTCTTGTTTTGGTAACGATAAGCCAATAGCCAGACCGGGAGCAGGATATGTTTGAACGTGACGGCGGAATAATTGGTCTGTTGCGAATCAACTTGCTGCACATCTCCACCAATCCGCTGCCGAACTTCCATCGAAAGAGCGGCCTCCATTCGCTGCCGCGCACCACGAAAGCCGTCTTCCAGCTCAACGTCATAGGTTCGCGAAAAGAAGCCTGCCAGAACTTCCGGGGTAAATGACATCAGTTGATCCAGCGGCCAGGGCTCAAGGGCCTCGACCAGATCCAGGTGTTGTTTCGTCGCAGCAATCATCATGACGTCATCAAAGAAGCGATTGAAGGCCCCCTCACGATAGCTCCAGCGAATCCGCTGTTCCGTACGGCGATTGTTTCCCTCGCCAACCGTCACGAAGTAGGTGTCCCCCCTTTGGCCGGAAAAGCGGGTTTGTGTCGCCGCATCATAGGTAAAATAGGGCATGTAGACCCCGTTGAACTTTCCGTTGGCCCCCTGTTTCAAAAATTCATTCGGTGCCCACCAGAGGGATTTCACCCAAGTGCGCAGGTTTGCAGCAGCCTGGGTTTGTGGGACGAGGAACGGCAAGACCCCATCCACGGGAAGTCGTGACACCGAATCATGGATGTTGTCACGCTGCAGCGGCGATGCACAGTAGGGACACTGACTGCTGGTCAGTGTTCCCTGGAAAATTACGTCGGCTCCGCACGAGCTACAGCGGATTGCGTGTTCGGTTATTGACGATTCCTCATCATGGCTCGTCTTTTCCCGCTGACGCTTTAATCGCTCGATGGCCCGCAGGTAGTCTCGTTCCACGATCGGGACTTCTGCGGGGGGTTCAATCTGCTTGATCGCGGCGCAGTAAGGGCATTGCAGGCTTTGTTCTCCGATGGAAAAGACCAAGTCGGCACCGCAGCGGTCACAGGGAAAGGTTCGTCCCTTCCCCGAGTCGATGGACTCACCCGGTTTCACTCGTAGCGACTTGTCTCGCAGCGATTTTTCGGGTGTGATGAGATTGGGAAAAGGTTGATCAGGGATCGGCATCGATTGTCTCGAACGAAAAACGATTGATGAGGATGACAGGACGACAGCAATCTGCAGACAGCGGAACGATTTGAACCCAGACTATTCGAGCGGGGTCAATCCGAATGCCTCGGCACAACGAGGATGATTAAACATTTTTGTATGATCGTGTTCAATGTCTTTGGCGATGAACAGCTTCCAGCCAAAAGGCCATTGCCGGTCTTCGGCCATTTTTTTTGCCGCAGCAAACACGTTCTGGCCGCGCTCGAATCGAGTTTGCCCCTGCGCATCAGCGGGTGGGGAAACATCCAGATATTCATCCCGTTCTGTATCATTGGACCCCAGATAAATCATCAACGGTTGTGCGAGATAGAAACGCAGCTTGGCCTCCGTTTGCAAGGTTTCTGGCAAGCCACCGAAGCCAAATGGAAATTCCGCGTTGCGTGTCGGGAATAAGTGAGTCCCCGGATTGGCGGCAACAATCCGGGTCGCTTCGGTCTTCACGAATGCCGAAGTGCGCACGAGAAACTGACCACCCCCAGAATGGCCAATCAAGTAAAGCGGCATATCAGGCTGGTTTTCCCGCATTCGAATGTCTTTGGTGATCCGATTGATGTACTCGCCAGTCCACTCGTCACTCGAAGCAGCCTTCCCTTCATTCAGGATACCGGCAAACTGATATTTGGGTTTGGGAAAAATAGTATCATCAAACAGTGGTGCAACAATCAACGCGCGAAAACGATCCCCCATTTCCACCGAATCATCCCGGTATTCGTCGGCATTTCTCAAGACCCCATGAAAGACCATCAACATTGGTCCGGCGGAATAATTCGGGGGTTTATAGGTGAATAACTTCAAAGAAACTTCGCCGAAGCGAGCTTCCACCATCGATTTCCCTACCGGAATCGATGTCGAAGTCGGCTCCGCCATCAAGAGGCTCATGAGTAAGAATGCGTGCATCCTTGCGAATTCCTTTTTTGGAGTACGAAGTGCGAGAGGGGACACCCGTCGCAATGCAGAGCGAGATCGGAACAAAATTTATTGCGGGTCACATTCTTTCAGTGCCATGAGTGCAAAAGCGGTTCCTGCGTGGGTGATATAATGCCGACTGTCTTTATGCAATGACCGCGTGAACCAGCGACCACTTTCACGTTGATGAGTTTTCAGCCAGGTGACACCTCGTTGAATTCGTGGATCCGTCGCAGCGAGGCCTCCCCGTCGCAGAATGTATAAGGCAAAACCGGTTCCATAGCCATCACTCGACTCGATATCCTGCGGTTCTGCATCGGCTCGT
Source organism: Schlesneria sp. (assembly GCA_044354755.1). Classification (GTDB taxonomy): domain Bacteria; phylum Planctomycetota; class Planctomycetia; order Planctomycetales; family Planctomycetaceae; genus Schlesneria. The sequence continues at coordinate 6,390 of JBIKZJ010000019.1, forward strand.
TTCCAGTCCCCCAGTGTCGCCAGCCCCCAACCCCCGTCTGGTTTCTGCAGGGCCAGCAAGTCGTTGATAATCTGCTGTTTTTCCGTGCCGGATAAAAGGCTGTCCAGATAAGAATCTCCCCAAAGAACCATCGCACGATGGTGGAGCGTGGGGCCGGGGTTTCGCTTCAGGTAGTCTTGCAGCTTGGCCAACCCTTTTTGGGCCGCCTCCGTTTTGCTGTAATTGTCGGGGGCACTGCCAATCGCGATGACGGCGAGCGTGGCGGTATAATGATCGTCGGATTCCATCGGTGGCCAATTGCATTTGATCCAGGTGAATCCCCCATCGTCTCTCTGCAGCGTGAACATGCGATCCAGGGCGGTACGAGTCAGTGGATGCAGATGCCCTGTCGCGGCGGCATCGTTGAAAGCCAGTGCTGCTGCCGTGGCAATCACCTCAGCATCCCAGCGTGGGCCTTCATCATTCCAGCGTTTGGTGATCAGTTCCTCGGCGAACTTGCGGACTTCTAACGCCGCCGGCTCGGCCGCGGCTGTCTCGGGGCGGGCATACAGATGCGCGTAATTGGTATGGCAGGTAAAACACTTTTGTTGTTTCTGCCAATGGAGCGCGGCGGTATCCAGAAACGTAACCGCTTTTTCCAGCGAAAACTGGGTGGCGATCGCTTCGTCTCGCCGATTGGCTCCTGGGTCTACCGCATTTTCGAGTGTGATCGCGTCCGCTGCGGAACTGATTCCAGTAGCAGCAAGAAACCAACAGAACCCAAAGATCAAAACAGGCTGGCAACGGTACATGGTGAAGCTCGTTATCGAGAAAGTCTCTGTCTCAAAATCACAGTCCACGGAATGGGAAGGAACTTGCAAATCCGACGACGCTATTGATACCGCATCGCAGAGCGAGATTCCATCGCTGGCGGGATCTCACCAGAATGCGACTTCAAATCTGTTCCCGTCATGGCCGGCCCACGGAATCCCAAACCGCGATCGAGACTTCGGCGCTTCGGGCAATTCATCCAACTGATGTGAGGTGTTTCCTCCTCTTCGAAACGTCTCTTTCTCTTCGAAACGAGAGACTCGCGTTGTCATCCCCTGGAGGGGGAGGATTCTTCATCCGCGTGGCGCATCGCGATGAGGGAATAACCGACTGCAGTCACCAGGGCGATGCCACTGGAAGTACTATAAATCGCCGGAAAGCCATAGTGATCGCCAATACGCCCCAGGATTGGCGAAAAGACCAGTGCTCCAAAATCGGTGAATCCCAGAATAATTGCCGTTCCTGCCCCACGACACTCTTTGGGAAACGCACCGGATCCCAAAGAGACCACTGCGGGAAATAAGAGTGCATGACCAAATCCGCAGACAATCGAAGGGAGGATAAACTGCCATCCTTCGGTGACATAACCCAGCAGAAAATGGCCGGCGGCATGTCCCAATAAGCCGCGCACCAACATCCAGTGCCGGCCCAGGGTGCGGCTCCAATTCTGGACTAATAACCGAAACACGAAGGCGGAAATTGCATATCCGGTAAAAAACACACCGATCCCCTCAATCTGTTGCGAGGTGGCATATCGCGTCAAAAATGTCTGCGTGGCCGTGACCCCTAAACCCATGGTCATCGCCGCCAGCACGACCGTTCCTGGCCAAAAGCGAAACATCAACCGCAGGGCCGTCGGCGATGCGGGACGACCATGAGCCGCTTCGTCCCACGTGAGCGCGATCACGATGGCCAAGTAGAAAAGTCCGATCAGTCCGGCCCCCCCAAATAAAATCAGAAATTGCAGCCGTGGTTCATGCACCGAGCGCAGGATCCAGTCACCGAGATTCGAACCGAGGATCATCCCTACAAAACCACTGCTCCCGAGATTGCCGATAATCTCGGTCCTTCGTTCTGACGGAACGTGATGTTGAATGTGTGTCATCGAACAGGCAAACATGCCTGTCAACCCGACGTAATACGCGATCCGAGCCATGTACAAAAAACCGTAATACTGTGTTGCGGCGATGAAGAGCCCACAGCCCGCAATGAACAACAAAGAACAGATTGGCCACAAGCGTCGCGTTCCATAGTCATCCAGCACATGGGACACACTCAGTCGTACCGCGACTGCGATGAGCGTTCCCAGGGCAACAATATCCCCCACAGCACTTTCCGAGCCACCGAGATAGTGAACTAATTCCGCAAAACGAAACGTGAGCGCATTGGCCATCACGAGGGCCGAATTGGCTAAGTAGGCGAGCCAGAAGATCCGACCATAAACTCCCGACGAAGTTTCACTTGGGGAAGAGATCGTAGAAGGGGATGCCATGGTCGCGATATCAGTAAAAAGGCAGGTTGTCGTGTTGAGTACGCAATCAAAACCGTGGTCTCAACCGCCGTAAGCGCTATAGCGACGGAGTCCCTGTGAGAGTGCAATTCGGTTGAGAGCGAACAACACAATCACCCACAGGAAACCTTGTAATAATTCGATCATCAATTGGGTATGACTATACTTCCCCAGCAGAATCCCTGCGGGGACGAAGGCGAGATATTTGAAGGGGAGCAGTTGAATTCCCCTGGCATAGGGTTCCGGCAGCCAGTCGAGCGGCAGCATGTGACCCGAGAGAAAGTAACTCAACATCATGTAGACAAACACGAGAGAGCTGACTTCCAGAAACCAGAATGCGCAAAGCCCCATCAGGCTTTCAATCAAAAAACCAACGACAAATGCCAAGAGCAGCGAAACCAACCCCCCTGCGAAAGTGATCGAATCGGGCCACGCATGAAAATAGTCTCGGCAGAGCCAGAAGACAAAAACAAACGGAAAAAACGCGACTGTATAATAAACCAACTTGTGGGCCACGCGATGCCAGAAAAGGTAATCGAGCAGATCAATCGGCTGTATCAGAAATTTTTTCACGGCACCGTCGCGGATATCGCGGGCAATTCCCGTGGTCAGGCCGGGCATCGACGAAAAGGCACGACTGACCATGACCAGCAACGAGTAGGCGACCATATCACCAAAGGTATAACCGTTGATGACTTTGGTATCATCCGGCCCGGTCGCATCGTAGACGGCCCCCCAGAGAAAGACCTGTGTCACAATCGGCAGAAAGCGAACCAGGGTGGCGAAGGCAAAGTCGGCCCGATAAACAAGTCGTTCTTCGATCGAGGTTCGCAGGATGCACCACTTCACCCGCATTGTGGAAGTCATCCGTGTCATTGATCAGAACTCTTTTGGCTAAATAATTGTGCGATGGCATCTTCCAGCGGGCGTTCTTGAACTCCAACATCCTCAATCGCATACCGATCGAGCAACGCCGCCAGGATTTTGGGAAGTTCTTGCCTGGGAACCTCAAGTTTGACGCGGGGGGGGACCTGATCGATCACTTTTCCATACCGTCCCAGGTCGACGGGAATTTCGTTTCCGGCGAATTGAAGGTGAATCTGTTTGACACTGCTGAACCGGTCGACAATATCCGCCAGCGGGCCATCATGTTTGATTTCCCCTTCATTGATGATGATCGCCCGGCGGCAAAGGGCTTCCACATCTTTCATGTAATGACTGGTCAATAGCACCGTCATTTGCTGTTCGGCCTGATAGTGGCGCAGAAATCCCTGCACTTTACGCTGCGACACCACATCCAGGCCGATCGTCGGTTCATCCAGCAGTAGAACTTCCGGTGAATGTAACAGCGATGCGATCAGTTCCATCCGCATTCGTTCACCGAGTGAAAGTTCACGCACGGGCTGTTTGATCAATTGCCGAACTTCTAGTAGATCCGTCAGTTCGTCGAGTCTCCGCTGAAACGGGACCGGTTCGATATCGTAGATTTCCCGATGAAGGATAAAGGATTCTTGTGCGGGAAGATCCCACCAAAGTTGATTCTTTTGCCCCATGACTAGGGCAAATCGTTTTCGGTACGAATTACATCGCTGCCAGGGGATATACCCTAGGACAGTAGCGGTTCCCGAGGTTGGATAGATCAACCCTGAAAGCAACTTCAGCGTGGTGGTTTTTCCAGCCCCATTCGGGCCCAGAAACGCCACCATCTCGCCCCGTTCAATTTGAAAACTGACTTCTTTCACGGCGCGGACCGTATTATATTCGCGATGAAACAGACCTGCGATCGAAGCGCTCCACCCGGCATTTTTTCGAAAAACCTGGTAATGCTTCGCCAGTTGATGGACTTCAATAATCGCCATAAAAACACGGATCTGCTCTCTGAAAAATCAATTCTCTCGAAATTCGATAAAGTCTCTGGAAATTCGATGGAGTCGAGCAACACCACTCCATCAGTGATCAAAACAAAAAACGTTCATGATCCGCTGATGCGGGGCATAAACGTCGTTTGTTGATCGATCAGACTTTCAAAAATGAGGCAGGCACCTTAGCGAGTTGCTGCGGTTTTCTGGCTCTTTAAAAGTCCCGCATAGTCGCTGGTAATGGAAAGGAGTTCATTATTGTATTCGGTCTTGGCGAAGACCGGCGCCGTTTCGCTTTTGGTCTCGTGCTCTTCCTCTTCCTTTTCGACTTCCTTCGCAGCCTTATCCTCTTCGCGTTCGGCTCGTAGGTTGTCTTCGTTCAAAGAGACCGATTTGCGACTCTTTCGGGCGAGATAGCGATCAATATCCTTGAGCGTTTGCTGGAACTTGGGATCCACGGCAATTCGCTTTTGGCTGTTGTCTCGCAATGTTCCGACCAGTTGAGCGTTCACAAACGGTAACTGGGCATGTCGTGCAGCGGGGACGTGATCGAAGGCCAAGGCGTTGTCGAGAAAAGATTCCCCCAAGTCCATGTTGTCAATCAGCGACGGAATGACGACATCCGACTCGACGCCGCGGTGCTGAGTACTGTCACCGTTAACGCGATAGAACTGGTTAATGGTCAGCTTCACCGCACCGCGATCTTTCCCCCCTGGGATCATTTTAAACATCTGACTGCTCACGGGCATGACGTTTTGTACGGTCCCTTTTCCGTGGGTGGTTTTGTCACCGATGACAATCCCACGACCATAGTCTTTGATCGCTGCCGCGAAGATTTCTGAAGCGGATGCCGAGAGTCGATTGCAGACGACCACTAATGGCCCCCCATAAACCAACCCGGCTTCTTCATCATCATGGCTTTTAATTTTGCCGTTTTGCTCTTTGACCTGAACAACCGGTCCCTGATCGATGAACAATCCGGTCACTTCAATCGCTTCGCTGAGGGCACCACCACCATTCATTCGCAGATCGACCATGACGGCATCAACGCCACCATTCGTCTTGAATTCGGCAAGAACTTTGGCAACATCGCGAGCGGTGCTTTTGAAATCGTCTTTACCCTGCTGGGCGCCCGAAAAGTCCCGGTAAAACGATGGAATGTTGATGACACCAATTCGATATTTTGGCGAACCCTGTGCATCGCCCAGGCGCTCACTGGTTTGAATGATTTCCCCTTTGACCTCGGACGACTTGAGTTCGATCGTCTGCCGGACAAGTTCGATCATCGTGGTCTGGCCGGCTTCTCGTAAAACCTTGAGCCGCACTTTTGTTCCACGCTCGCCACGGATCAGCCGAACGACCCGGTTGAGCTTCATTTCGATGACGTCTTGGAAATCACCATCGTCCTGGCCAACGCCAACGATCTTGTCCCCCACTTTCAGTCTGCCATCTTTTTCGGCCGCACCGCCAGCCACGATCTGGGCAACGGTGGTCAGTCCGTCCTCAGACCGTAAAGCAGCACCAATCCCCTGCAGACTCAATCGCATTTGAATCTGAAAGTCTTCGACGGTTTGGGGAGACATATAGCTCGAGTGTGGGTCGAAACAATGTGCGACGGACGACAAAAACATTTCGAGAACTTCGTTGTCTTCGGTATCGTGGGCATTCCGCTTGATCGTCTCGTAGCGTTTATGCAAACGTTTATGTGCTTCGTCGGTGGCCACCTTGTCCAGTTCCAACGACAGCAATTCGTACTTGACGCGCTTTCTCCAGCGGTCGTTCAATTCTTTGACGTCGGGCGCCCACGCCACTTGTTCACCGTCAATCATCATCGATTCATCAAGAGAAAAATCATGAGCCGCATCAATCCACTGATGGGCGACAGCAAGCCGTTCATCGAGACGTTGCAGATAAAGCTTGAAGACTTCGTGTGCAAAATTGACGTTTCCGGCCTTCAACAGGTCATCAAGTTGGTCACGATATCTGGCAAAACCATCGATATCGGACTTGAGGAAATACAGCTTTTGTGAGTCGAGATCCTTGATGAATTTCTGCAAAATCATGGCAGAGATACGGTCATCAAGCGGCTTTTGGCTGATGTGATACTTGGTAATCATGTCTGCCACGAGTTTCACAGTTGCCTGCTCGGGCCCCTGAGCACCACCAATTTGTTGAGCAAAGATGGTGGTTGCCACCAGAAAAACGACACTGATCGTCAAAACACCCGATGTGCGTGATGGAGCGTGCAGCTTCATAAAAGGTATCCGCTGATGAGGGGATTTCAGAAACGGTTGACAGTCAAGTCAAACGAGTTGTGCCAGTTGAACTCAGGCCAGCAAATCATATCCATTGCATCGTAGTCGAACACCAAAATCACGACAAGAGGCATCAGGAATTCCGAATTTGTGAGAATTGCGAATTGGCTGGAACGAGGCTTGATTGAGCAAAATTTAGCCGGGAATGAATTGTCTTCGATTCGCGGTATTAAACGGAACAAGACAGTACGGTGATCCGAAAGTTCTCGACAAGAATCGTTTCGTTGTCGGTAACGGATTATTTTTGCGAATCACGAGCAATGGCCCGGGCGAGTTCTTCAATCCGTTCGCGATTGATGTCGGATTCATGATTCGTCAACCATTCGATTTCATCGCGTGCCTGCTGCCACCGTTGAGTTTCGTAGCTCAGGAAGGCTTTCACGAGGTGATCTTGTGCGGAATTGGGTGCCAGCACCAGAATGGCTTCCGTATACCGTAACATTCGATCCAACTCACGCAGTTCGTAGGCGGCATTGAATAAGTTTCGCAGGATCCGTTCCAAAGTCGCCTGAGGGGTGATCGAGTTCAGATAAGACTCTCTCCAGGGAGTCTCACTTAATTCTTCGTACTTTGTTTGTGCCTCCGCCGAGGTCAACCGGCGGCCACGCTCGAAAACATCAATCAGCTGCGTCTCCCCCTTCCGGGGTTCATGCCGTGCCAGAAAATGTCTCGGCATTCCCACTCCGACCACATTCAGGCCCAAGTGTCTGGCAATCTCGATATAGGCAACCGTCAGCGTGATCGGAAGCCCCTCGCGGTCGTCAAGAACCTCGTTGATATAGCTGTTCGATCGGTTATCGTAATCGGTCCGGCTCCCATGAAAACCTTGCTCGTCGAACAAATAACGATTGAGAGCACTTAATCGATCGTCTTCGCTGGCATCCGCAGCGACTCCGCTGCTGGCTCGTTTGGCATGTCTTTCCACATCCTGAATGTAGCCCTCGATTTCCAGGTCCGGGTTATCCAGCTTGGCGATCAGCAACGCCCCGCGCAGTAAATCGACCGTTTCCACCTGAATCACACTTTCGAGTTCTGCCAAGATTTTTTTGACGTGAATTTCGCTCGCCAGCCGCCTTACCGAGGCGGCTCGTGATTCGAGGGATTTCGCTTCAAGTTCAAGCAACTCGGCGACATTGGCCTCTTCCGTCGCCAAAGACTTTAGGGTTGAGGCTTTGGCGAGTTCATCGTTGAGCGTTAATCCATCGACCGCCTTGGTAACCCGCGAGACCAACTCGTCCGAGGCACGGGGCTCGCTGAGGTTGTCACCAACGCGAAACCCTTTGAATTCCGCTTCCGTTTGTCGGAACTTACACAAACCGACTTTTCCCGTCTTGTAGGTGGCATCTTTTGTTTCGAAGACCAGCACCCCATTGAGGTAGCACAAAATCCGCTCGGATTCGACACGAACTTTTAAGGCGTTCCAACCCTCTTTTTTGAGTGCCGGCGAACGGATTTCACTCAGAACCGCCCATGAGTAAACGTCAGCACCATCAAAACGACTGAGCCGCATGTTCCCGCTGCTGGGGTAAAAACCGTAATGTCGGTCGCCACCATCCGCATGAAAAGCAAGTCCTGCCGCTCCGTCACCCGGTGTGAATTTGACTTGGACAGCGACTTCATAGGGGACCTCCTGCGGAATTTCGGCGGCGAGGCACAGTGCGCGGCCACCAAAGCCTCCACCACGACCATCGACGGCAATCTGGCCCGCTCGCTGCCGCCAACGGGCACCGGGGAGAACCAGCCATTCATCGGGATCCATGGCACCGATGGTCAGCCACCGGCTCATCGGAATCGGATTGGGTTTTACCAGCAATGGTTTCAGGGAATTCACGGCAATGGCAAAGCCGAGATTTTCAGTCTTCAGAGACTTCAAGGTTAACAGGCCATGCACACGACCTTGCAGATCAAGCAGGGGGCCGCCGCTATTGCCCCGTTCGATTGGCAAGGCAATTTGCAGCATCGATCGGCCTTCAATTTCCCGCCGTCCAGAGAGAACGCCACTCACAACACTCCGCTCAAGCCCCAGCGGATTGCCGATGGCGACCACCGCCTGTCCTTCTTGCAATTCGTCTGAATTTCCCAGCGTCAGCACGGGAAGTTCCTTGGCATCAATCTTTAAGATCGCCAGGTCTTGCGAGCGTTCTGTTGCGTGAACGGCGATCACATCAAACTTGCGACCGTCATGTAGTTCGACCTGAATCGGACGTGCCTCACCGATCACGTGCAAATTTGTCGCAATCAAACCCTCGCTCGTCAGAATGAAACCCGCCCCCAACCCCTGACGCTGGCCATCGCGCCCTGTAAACGTCACGACCACGACCGATTTCTTAGCTTGGAGAGCCAATTCCTGAACGGATTTGTCTTTTGGTAAACTGCCTGCCGCATCGACAGAAACAGGCGATTGGATTTCCGGGGGGGCCGTCGGTTGGCCCGCTTGTGGTCCTTGCGGAACCTGATCGTCCGACCACAGCGATTGGGACCACAGCGATTGGGATGCGAGCGCGAGGATCACAACACAAGATAAATTCAAGCCTGAACAGCGAGCGTGACCAATCATCAGACGATCCTCAGATCAAGGGCTCGAACCGTGTTTATCGACCGCAAGGCGATTCTAAGCATCCCAATCCGGTCCGTCCAATGAAGCGTACCGGTTTTACGGCGATGTTCAATCTTCGGCTAACGGTTTTTCCTGACCGCCAGCCATTGTTACGATGTTGGATGTTCCCCTGTCCGATCACCAATTTCCCGAATCGAGTCGAATGCCATTGATTCGAAAGCCAACGGAACCAAAAAAGATGACATCCTCACAATTCGAAATTCGGCCAGCGGTCGCAGAAGATTGGGAAGTGATCGCCGATTTGAATACGCGATTGGCAGCCGAAACCGAAGGACTCGAACTGGTTCCAGCCGTCATCGGGGCAGGGGTTCGGGAATTATTGAATAACCCACACTATGGCCGGTATTTCGTCGCCGTCTCCGCTGGCCGTGTGATCGGACAAATCATGCATACTTCGGAATGGAGTGACTGGCGGAATGGCGAAATTTGGTGGTTGCAGAGCGTCTACGTGCATCCTGACTTTCGGCAACAGGGTGTTTTTCGGCAACTGCACGCCCACTTGGAAGAGCTCGCCCGGTGCAGTCCAACGGTGATTGGTCTTCGTCTTTACGCCGAACAATCCAATTCCAACGCCTTGAGCATCTACCATTCCCTGGGGCTCGAACAAACCGGATATATTGTCCTGGAACGATTTCTGCGGAACTCACTGCAAAAAATCGAACGAACTTGAAGGTGAAGTTTTGATCTTGGGGGCATCCATTCCGGTCTGTTCGGATACTGGAATCCCGAATATTTCGTACGGGTGAAAATCCATCGTGGGTGGGTTGGTCTACGAGTGCAGAAGGAGTATCATCATATTTTAGTGTGAATCCGCACACACGGAATGAATTTCGAAAGAGCGTCAATCTCTGGCCGAATACGTGGATGCGTGCACTGTTTTGATTGATAAAATCCGGGAACGTTTTTTTGCCTGCTCCAAGTGGATTGGGTTCTGTTTTGAAGCCAGATTCAAAATTCGTTTTGTGTTGGTTTCTTTGCGGTGAACTGAAAAGTCTTCCCTCAAGGACATGCTGTGGCCGACCTCTATCATGAGTGTGGAATTGCCGCGATTTATCATTTGCCGGGTGAGACCAGCCGACTGGCTCCGAAGCAAAATCCTGAACAGGTGTCGCGTCACATGTCGCGACTGTTGCTCGAGATTCAAAACCGTGGGCAACTTGCCGCTGGGATGACGGTTTATCGACCTGGACATCCGCAATTGCTTGATACCTACAAAGATGTCGGTACCGTGACCGAGGTCTTCCATCTGAATCACCAGAATGAGGCGACGGCCCTGATGGACCGCTACGCGGGACCAGCAGCGATTGGCCATGTTCGTTATGCGACCTGCGGCGCCGATGATCGCGGCAATGCCCAGCCATTCGAGCGTCATCATATCGAGAAGCATAAATGGTTTGCGTTTGGCTTCAATGGCCAGTTAGCAAACTACACACAACTCAAAGACGAGATCCTGTCGGTACCGAACTTTCATCTCGCACGGGATACCGACACCGAAGTGCTGATGCATATCATCTCACAACTGTTGTCCGGTGATCGTCAGCCCACCTTGCTGGAGGTCCTTTCGCATCTCAGCGAGCGATTAGATGGTGCCTGGAACGTCGTCTTTCTCAATGCACTTGGCGAAATGTTCGTCGCCCGGGACCCGCTGGGGATTAGGCCACTTTGCTACGCGGTCGAGGGGTCTTTATTTGCCGCTGCCAGCGAAAGTGTCGCTTTGGCCAATCTGGGATTCAAACAGGATTCCATCAAAAACGTCCCACCCGGACACGCAGTGCTCATCCAGAATGGAAAACTGGAAGTCAAACAGTTCGTGGCCAGTCCTCGACGTGCGCATTGCTTTTTTGAGTGGATCTATTTCGCCAACGTCGCCAGCACACTCGACGAACGAAGTGTCTACCTGACGCGTAAACGCCTCGGCGAGGAATTGGCAAAACAAGAACGAAACAATCCCGTCTGTCCACTGGATGATGGAGAAACGATTGTCGTTCCCGTTCCCGATACCGCCAAGGCGGCGGCCGACAGCATGGCCTATACGCTTCGCATCCCCTGTCTCGAAGGTTTGATCCGCAATCGTTACATGGGGCGAACTTTCATTGATGGAGCCAATCGCGAAGATAAGGCCCGCATGAAATACACGCCACTTCGGGAAGTGCTCGCGGGAAAACGTGTGCTCCTCGTCGAAGATACGATTGTCAGATCCACCACGATGAAGGTGCTGATTTCACAGTTGCGGGATCGTGGGGGTGTGCGCGAGGTTCATGTTCGCGTCGCTTGCCCTCCGATTTTGGCACCATGCTTTTACGGCATTGATATGTCCACCACCAGCCAATTATTTGCCCCGAAATTCATGAGTGCCCATGATACATTGACCCCGGAGATCGAGCAGCTCATGGCGGATGCGATTGGTGCGGACAGCTTGCGATTCTTGTCCCGAAGTGCCATTGCCCGCAGCGTCGACTTGCCCGGCAGTTCACTCTGTCAGGCCTGTATCGACGGGCGGTATCCGACTGAAGCGGGGACCCGATTGTACCAGGCAGATATTAATCAAACCGGTCCCGCGGCCTGTTCCACCACCCGCGTGTTTGATTTACCTCGTCCAATCAGTAAGCAGTAAACGACAACGCCTTGGCAAATGTCAACAGTTTAGTAAACTCAACCGAGTCAACTTAATTGCCGCGAGCCAGCGCCAACGCACCGTGTACCACGACAGTCTCACCCAGTTCTGCGGGGACCAGTCGATAAGCATCGCGCAGCGGTGGGAAAACATATTGTTGGACTGCGGTTCTGAGCGGTGCGAAGAAGACCTCTTCACCCACCAGCGACACGCCTCCCCCCACCACGACCACTTCCGGTGCAACCAGCGTGATCAACTGTGCGATCCCCCAACCGAGCACCTGAGTTGCCTTGCGATACTGCTCTCTTGCCAACAGATTCCCCTCAACGGCGGCTTCCCCAATCGATTTTGTCGTCAAGCGTAGAAAATCGCCGTGACAGCGTTCACGAAGATCTTGAAAATCGCCAGTTGCGTCGCCAGCGATCCGCATCGCTTCCAGTCGCCCTTGCGTCGCGAGAGCGATACCAGGTCCGGCGGCCTGTGATTCGATGGTTTGCTTCGGGGTGACACAATCGAGACCCGGTCGCAGGTGCCCGATTTCCGCAGAGGCCGGGCGATCGGTTCCATGGATTTGTCGATCGAAAACCAGTCCACCACCAATTCCTGTCCCAACGGTTACGTAAAAGACGCTGCGAGCCCCTCGACCTGCCCCGAAATTGGCTTCGGCCAAGGCAGCCACATCGCAATCATTACCCAGTTTGGTGGGGACACCCAGTTCCGTCTCGGTCCATTGACTGAGTGGAAAATCGTCCCAGCCTGCCACCTGATGACTAGTCTGAACGATCCCGCGTGAGCCAAAAATCGGACCCCCGAAACCATAAGCCGCCCGCTGTACCTGATGGTCCGCCACGAGCATCCGGCCTACTTCGCGAATCTGTTCTCGAATCCCCACGCCGCCACGAGCGATATCGACATCCCGGCGTTCAAGAGCGACGAATTCAGAACCATCCCCCAGACCAACACCCAGTTGCAACTTGGTCCCACCGATTTCAATTCCCAGAAACATACGCGAGATCATCCTTGAATGTGCCACTCAGAGCATGACCACCCTGATCAGGTGGCCCCGTGAGGGAGATTTTGGGGCTTTAACCCGAGTAACTCGAACCCAAAAAAATTCCCCGAACAACTTTTATTGGCTGGGAAAGCAGGGTAATAAAAGCAGGCTCTGCATCGGTTCAATGCAGAGCATGCTCCAGGTGCGGATCAAACTCAGTTACGAGCTAATTCGCCGGGACGTGTTGACTCGACCGTGGTCGCGGGACGCTGCGGGGTCTTCGCAACACTGGAGAGCTTACTTTGCTTGATCACAATCTGCATCCGCTCACGTGGAACGACCGCACGACTGGTTAGCCGTCGTTCAATCTGCAGGGCTTGAGGTTCGGTTTCTTTAAACGATCCATTGGCGTCGTGGTTCTGAATCGAGGTCCCCCCGTCGCCCTGACCAGGAATCGACAGCACGGGCTTACGATTTTCTTCTTCGGTTGGAAGGTTCGAAGGGGCTGGTCGGCCACGATTGATCGGTGTCTGAAAATTGTTGGGGTTTGCCGAGTCCGATTCAATCGACATTTGCTTCCGCCGTGCAGGAACTTCTTCCTCGAGGTACGTGCTGGGTCGGAATGGTTCGGGAATGTAATCCGCATTCTGCCGTTTCAAAAATCGCTCGGTCTGTTTTTCCCGATGGTCCAGCTCTTCAATTTTCCGCTCCAGATCGCGGATGCGATTGGTTTCTCCCCGCGCATTATGATTGGAATCGGGTACTGGTCCAGAAGTCCCCGCCGGACCGTAGCCGCTGGTGGTGGATCCGGAGTTCACATTGCAGTTTGAACAATTGCCACCGGTCGAGCAATTGCCCGAGCCACACGTTGAACAAGCAGCAGAAGCATACCCCTCATTGCCCAGAGAAGGACCGTAATAGGCCGCTTGACTGCACGAATTGCACCCGGATCCGCTCGAGGAATACTGGGCCATCGACACAGGTGCGTACGACACATTGTAGGGTGCATAGCCGACCGAATACGGCGCGTAGCCTGTGGAATAGGCAGAGGCGTAGCCGACGGACATGGGATACCCACCACCACCACCGCCGTACATGCTGCCAACGGGGCCAAAAATGGCATCGTAAACCCAGGGGATAACGCCCGCTTGGCTTTCGACGGGAGATCCGATTGCAAAGCCAACCCCCGATACCAATACGAGTACAAGTTTTGCAAAACGAGCCATCATAGAAATTACCCTCTCACGAAGACCTTCAGATGAACAGCCTTAAGCGCCGAACCTCCCTGACGCAGACCATTCATCACACGGATCCCACCGTGCTTTACCCGCAACTCACATTCTTCCACAATTCCGTTTTAACGAGCGCAACCAAGCGGTGTCAACGAGTTCACTTTCAAGAATCAGAAAATTCTAATTATCGGGCTCATTCATCAGAATCCCATTGACGTGCATTCAAGACGTTTCTCTTGCCGATTTTCAACCATTACTTGTCATCCCTGCCATGCGGGAATGAAAACAGTCCGGTTGAATCAATCAACCGGACTGTTTTTTGAAAAACCGCAATCACATCATGCTGAAGGTGCAACCGCGAGTTCGGCAGCAGGAGGTGCTTCCTGAACCGAAGCTTCGAAGTCAAGTTGCTTCAAATCTCCCACACTCTTCACATTGACCGTAATCGTGTTCGAGCCTTCGAAGGAACCTTGAAGCAGGTTTTCTGACAAGGGGTCTTCGATATAAGTCTCGACCGCACGTCGAAGTGGCCGTGCACCATATTCCATGGCGTTCCCCTTCGAAATGATGAACTGCTTGGCTTCTTCGGTCAGAACCAGTGCGAGACCTTTCTCGGCCAGCCGCTCAATCACTTTGGCCAACTCAATCACCACGATTTGCTTAAGGTTCTCTTCCGTCAACGAACGGAAGACCACCACTTCATCGAGTCGACCGAGAAACTCGGGCTTAAATTCCCGTTCTAGCTCATGCTGCAAACGTTCTTTCATCCGATCGTAGCTGGTGTCGTTATCTTTCGGAGCAAAACCAAATTCGTTGTTGACCGCCAAGGCGCCTGCATTGGTGGTCATGATCAGAATCGTATTTTTGAAGTCCACCTTCCGACCAAAGCTGTCGGTCAAATGTCCTTCTTCCATGATTTGCAGCAGCATATTGAAGACATCCGGATGAGCTTTTTCGATTTCATCCAGCAGCACAACCGCATAGGGACGTCTGCGGATCTTTTCGGTCAGTTGTCCCCCTTCCTCAAATCCCACATAACCCGGAGGAGCACCAATCAATCGGCTGACGTTGTGCTTCTCCATGTATTCACTCATGTCGATCTGGATCAGAGCATCCTGATCACCAAACATGAATTCGGCCAGGGTTTTCGCGGTGAGTGTTTTTCCGACACCGGTTGGTCCAGCAAACAGAAACACACCGGTCGGTCGACGTGGATCCTTCAAGCCGCTGCGGCTACGTCGGACGCACTTGGCGACCTGCTTGATTGCTTCGTTCTGGCTCACAACACGCCGATGCAGTTCCTCTTCCATGCGTAGCAAACGAACCGCGTCTTCGCTGGAAAGGCGTGTCAGTGGAATACCAGTCATCTTCGCGACAACTTCCGCAATGACTTCTGCGTCAACCACCCCTTCCTTCTCTTTGGACTTGTCACGCCAGTCCTTGTTAATCGTTTCCTTCTTCTTCTTGAGCTTGTCCGCCTGATCACGCAGCGATGCCGCTTTCTCAAAGTCCTGATTGGCAACCGCCTCTTCCTTGGCGGCGTTCAAACGTTCAACTTCCCCTTCGAGTTCTTTCAAATCGGGGGGACGAACCATCGACTTCAGACGGATTCTCGCACCAGACTCGTCGATCACGTCGATCGCCTTATCGGGAAGACAGCGTGAGGTGATATAGCGGGTTGACAGTTCAACCGCTTTGGCCAATGCATCGTCGGTGATCTGTACTCGATGGTGCTGCTCGTAACGGTCTCGAAGTCCTTTCAGGATTTCAATCGTTTGGGACGGAGAAGGTGGCTCGACCATCACGGTTTGGAACCGACGTTCCAGTGCCCCGTCCTTTTCGATGTACTTGCGGAATTCATCGAGGGTCGTGGCACCAATACACTGAATTTCACCTCGACTCAGAGCCGGCTTCAAGACATTCGAAGCGTCGATCGCTCCTTCTGCACCACCGGCACCAACCAAGGTATGAAGTTCGTCGATGAACAGGATCGTGTTCTTCGCTCGTTTCACTTCATTCATGACCGCCTTGATTCGCTCTTCAAACTGACCGCGGTATTTGGTTCCCGCGACCATCATGGCAAGGTCCAGCACAACGATCCGCTTGTCCCTCAGAATTTCGGGGACTTCGCCGTTGACCACCATCTGCGCAAAACCTTCGACGATCGCGGTCTTACCGACGCCCGCTTCTCCCAGCAACACGGGATTGTTTTTCTGTCGTCGACAAAGGATCTGAATCACGCGTTCAATCTCGTTCGCGCGCCCAATAACGGGGTCGAGTTTCGATTGCCGGGCGAGTTCTGTCAGATCGCGTCCGAAGCTGTCCAGAGCGGGCGTCTTACTTTTCGGGGTTTTCCCCGCAGCACCGGCCTGGCCACTTCCTGGACGCTCAGAGGTCCCTTCGGCACCACCTTCCACACCATGCCCCAGCAGATTCAGAACTTCTTCGCGGACATCTTCCAGCTTCAAACCCAGGTTCATCAAGACCTGAGCGGCAACCCCTTCCTGCTCGCGAATCAACCCGAGCAGCAAATGTTCCGTCCCGACGTAGTTGTGGTTGAGGTTTCGAGCCTCTTCCTGTGCATAATCAACAACTTTTTTCGCTCGTGGAGTCTGTGGCAACTTGCCCATCGTGACCATGTCCGGTCCCGACTGAACAATCTTTTCGACTTCCAGACGAATCTTCCGCAAATCAACCTCGAGGTTCTTCAGCACGTTGGATGCAACGCCTGAACCCTCTTTGACCAGTCCGAGCAGAATATGTTCGGTACCGATGTACTCGTGGTTAAATCGCTGAGCTTCTTGATTTGCCAGTTGCATCACTTTGCGGGCGCGATCAGTGAATCGCTCGTACATCACACAGCCTCCGATGTTATGAGGGACAGACAACCTGCCGTATCTCGATGTTGTGATCGTTCCATTGACGTTTTGAGGCACAATAACTCGCTGCCGCGAATCATTGATCCCCTTGATCCTCGGCACGGAATTGCGAGTCACGGCGACTGTCTTTGTTGCCGGAACCCGCTTCAGTCAATACCGCAGATGAAGGGATACCACGTCTTTCGAATTCTAGTAGCGTGTCTCCCCACGGGCAAGGAGAGATCACGAACTGGGGAAGATTCGGTCGGGGTTCCAAGCAGAAATTTCGAACGATTCTGCCACGCTGACCAGTCCGGTTGTTGACAATCGGGGGGCCTCAGGCAATTCGAAATACACACTGAAGACCGTCCCTGTCGATGAAGTCTCGGTCAGTTCAATTCGTCCTCCATTCTGTTCAACGATATTGCGACAGACGAAGAGTCCCAAGCCCGTTCCCGTTGCTTTCGTGGTAAAGTACGGATGAAAAATCCGGTTTCGCAATTCTTCTGGAACCCCTTGTCCATCATCGCGAATATCGATTCTCAGCCAGGAATTGTCCCGGAACGTCCTGATCTCGATCGTTCCTCCTTCTTCCGTCGCATCCATCGCATTCAGGATCAGGTTCAAAAAGACTTGAACGAGCTGATCGCGGACGATCATCATCAGCGGTATCTCTTCCGCATAATGGGTCAGGATTCGCTTTCCCTTTTTTCGCTTGTAGTACTTGGCAATACTCAACGCCGCATCGATGGTTTCATGAATGTTGCAACGGGTTTGTTGATTGAGGGCGGGGCGACTGAAGTCCACCAGTTCGCGCAAGATTCTTTGAATACGGCGCAACTGATCATCAACCAGCGATAACTTTTCTCTTGTCTCTCCTTCGATATTACGTCGGTTCAGCAATTGAACCAGGGAACTGATGGCCGCCAGCGGATTGCCAACCTCATGAGCGATCCCCGCAGCCAATAATCCAAAGGCTGCCTGCTTTTCTTGTTGAACCAGCATCGCTTGGGACTCTTGCAACTGCAGGGTCCGTTCGCCGATACGCTGTTCGAGCAGCGCTTGGTTCTGCTGCAGTTTGCCGTTCAAATCTCGTAAATGGAAACTAGCCCATTTCAGTAACCCCGAGAGCGAAATACAAGCCCAGGTGACCCAGCCAATAAAAATGGGTGTCAAAATCAGGGCGGAAATCTCATCGCGGGTCGCGATCTCTCGCGGCAAAGCCAATGTCACATAGCTGATCGTATGAAAAGCAAAGGTCATCCAAGTGACAAGCGGTGCGTACCGGATCGAGCAGACGAGCAGCGAAAGGAAATAATAAAAACGAAAAGCACTCAGGGGCCCCTGATCGAAATGGCAGAGCAAACCGATGAAAATCGCTTCCATGAACGAAATAAACACCGGCCAACCACTCAGAAATACGCGGCCTCGCAGCGCCCAGACCGTATCGAGGAATGCGTAAATCGCACCCAGCAGCAGAATCGAATTCAAGATCCCCTTGCTCTGACCCTGTCCGATTAAATTGACGAGCACATACCCAATACAAATGCCGAACCAACGAATTCGCACGGTGATCGCCTGGGTCGCTAATCCCCAGTCAAAGTCATCCGATTGCTGCATTGCTGCCGTCATCAATTCACCACACCTCAGCGCTGACAACATCCCAGCGCTCACCACACCTCAGCTCGCCTCATTCACCGAGACAGGTTTCAGAATCAGCATTCCCAGCGGGGGGAGAGTGAGAGAAACAAATTGGCCTTCACCATGACACGCGCCAGACTGAGAATAGACTCCGCCGACATTGCCAAGATTCGAACCGCCATACAGACTCGAATCCGTGTTCATTCGCTCGATATAATATCCCGGAGTCGGCACACCGACCCGATAATTGTACCGGGGGATCGGCGTGAAGTTGATTACCACCAGTACGCGATCATTCGCCTGTTTTCCCTGACGAACATAAGCATAAACGCTGTTTTGCCAATCATCGCAGGAAATCCAGCGGAAGCCATCGCTCGACATGTCCCCTTGGTATAACCCCGGCTCATCCCGATACAGATGATTCAGGTCCCGGACCAGTCGCATCATCCCCGCATGCATGGGCTCATGCTGCAACGGCCAATCCAGCTGTGTGTTGTGGTTCCATTCCAGCCACTGCGCAATTTCCCCACCCATGAATAACAGTTTCTTCCCCGGCTGGGTGTACTGATACCCATATAGCAAGCGGAGGTTGGCGAATTTCTGCCAGTGATCCCCCGGCATCTGTGACAGCAACGAGCACTTGCCATGAACGACTTCATCGTGAGACAGCGGCAACAGGAAGTTTTCCGTAAAGGCATAGACCATCCGGAACGAAAGCTCGTTCTGGTGGTGTTTACGGTGGATTGGTTCATGCCGCATGTACCGCAGCGTATCGTTCATCCACCCCATGTCCCACTTCATCCCAAACCCCAGCCCTCCGGTGTAGACCGGACGCGAAACCCCGCCCCACGAGGTCGATTCCTCGGCAATCGTCAACACTCCGGGAAATTCGCGGTGCAGCAGCGTGTTCATTTCTTTCAAAAAGTCGATCGCTTCGAGATTTTCACGCCCCCCGAAAATGTTTGGGACCCATTCACCCGGCTTGCGCGAGTAATCCAAATAGAGCATCGACGCCACGGCATCGACTCGCAAACCATCAATGTGAAAGGTTTCCATCCAGAAACGAGCACTCGACAACAGGAACTCGCAAACTTCGGTCCTACCGTAGTTGAAAATCAGCGTACCCCAGTCAGGGTGAAATCCTTTTTTGGGATCTTCATGTTCGTAACAAGAGGTTCCGTCGAACGAACCCAGAGAATGCCCATCGGTCGGGAAGTGTGCGGGGACCCAATCCAGGATCACCCCAATTCCTGCGGCGTGGCAAATCTCGATGAATTCCATGAAATCATGCGGCGAGCCAAACCGGCTGGTGGGTGCAAAATATCCGGTCCCCTGATACCCCCACGAGCCATCAAAGGGGTACTCATTGATCGGCATCAGCTCCAGATGCGTGTAACCCAGGTCCTTCACGTATTCGACCAGCATCGCCGCTAGTTCAACATAATTGAAAAACTGTCGCCCATCGGTCGGACGTTTCCAAGAGCCGAGATGCACCTCATACACGGAAACCGGCTTTTCATACCAGTTCGAACAGGCCCGCTGGCGTAGCCATTCGTTGTCTTTCCAAACGTGCCCCGATAATTCGTACACCACCGATGCGGTTTTGGGTGGAATCTCGGTCGCAAAAGCGTAAGGGTCCGATTTCTGCAGCAGGTGCCCCTGCCGGGTACGGACCGCATACTTATACGCGTCGCCGTGCTTCATTCCGGGGACAAACCCCCACCAGACCCCCTGATCGCTTGGATTCAACCCGTGGTAACCATGCATCCACGAATTCAGATCACACAGCACCGAAACCTCGGTCGCATTCGGTGCCCAGACCGAAAACCGCACTCCCGACTCACCATTCTGAGTCTCAACGTGAGCTCCAAGGTGCTGGTAACGTGTTGATTCCATCCGCAAAAGACCTGCTTGAGAATGATTGTTCAGAAGAAGGGAACCGAGCGGAATGATCCTGACTTCATTCAACCCAAATCGTGGGGGCAATCCGTATCAGTCTAGCAACCGACCGACCGACCGACAATCAATTCGGCTTACGGTTGTCCGAATCGAATCCCTGAAAATTCCGCAATCAGCTCATACGACTTTTCAGCAGATCACTGACAATTTCCCCCGCAGGGACAACACGGTACGGACGCTGGAACTGGTCGTGAATGTCCGTTGTGGGATCGACTCCGAGAGCCGAGTAGATCGTCGAGATGATATCGCCAGGAACCAGAGGATGACTCGCAGGAAACGCTCCCGTCGAGTCGCTGGTCCCATAAATCAATCCCGGCTGAAATCCCCCGCCAACCAGCATCACACTGTAACAAAAATTCCAATGATCACGTCCCCCCGCATTGGCGTTGATTCGTGGCGTCCGCCCGAAATCTCCCAACACGGCAACGATGGTCCGGTCCAGCATCCCCCGCTCGGACAAATCGGCAATCAGGCTGGCGCAGGCCGAATCAAACTGAGGCAACAATGTCCCTTTCAGGCTTTTGAAGTTGCTGCCATGAGTGTCCCAGGTCGCATTGGCGTCCGGTGCCCACGAGATGGTGACAATCCGGGTTCCCGCTTCCAGCAACCGACGAGCCAACAGGGCGCTTTGCCCGTAAATGTTTCGTCCGTACGAGTCCCGAGTCGCATCCGCCTCGTCGGTGAGCCGGAAGGCGCGCTGCGTTTTTTCCGATGTCAGCAAATCCAGGGCCCGCGATTGCATCCGCGTCATTTCCCGGCTGGCGGAAGGAAGCCGTTCTCCCGGCCCCTCGGCCAGTTCAAACAATTTTCGTCGTGCCGACAGCCGGTCAGAACTGATTTCTGTTTGCAGCGACAATTCCGGAACACGAAAATCCGGGGCATTGGGATCCTTCAGCACAAACAACGGATCCAGCGAATGTCCAAGAAAACCACCAAAAAATCCCGGCTGCGGCGGACCACCCGCCCCTTCTTTCGTGATATACGGCAAACAGACATGCGGCACCACATTCGCAGCCGTCGGACGCAATCGAGCCATGATCGAACCGAGTGACGGATGATCGGTCGATTTCGTCCCTCCCCCCTGCTCTCCCCGGTCATGTCCGGTCAATGATGCGTAAACAGCGGCGGCATGCGAATTATTCACCGTATGATTCATCGAGCGAATAATCGTGGCCTGATGCGCCTGCCGGGCAAGTCGCGGCAGGTGTTCGCACATCTGGTAATCGATCAGCGAAGTCGCAATCGGCTGGAACTCGCCCCGGATCCCATCCGGCGCATTCGGCTTCATGTCCCACATATCCAGATGACTGGGACCCCCATTCAGGAATAACAGAATACAATTGTCCGCCAGTGGTGCTTGACCCGGCCGAGATCGAACAGCCTCTGCGCCGAGTAACCCGGGAAGCGTCAAACCCATCCCTGCGCCAAGGCTCCCCAGCTGCAGCAGCTTACGACGAGAGACAGGAATTTGATTCCACCAACTCCATGGTTCTGAGCAATTCCTCTGCGTCTGAGTCAACTGAGCCTGGGTCATCTGCTGGATTCCGTTTGAGTTACCAACCGCCGACAACTCACAAAAATAACCATCGATGCGTCTTGATGGCAAATGGGATCGACAGAAATTCCTGCAGATTCTCTTTCTGCGGGATCAACGAGTTGCACCGATCATGCCGGTTTCTGTACGTTTTTAGGCTAGGAATCTATGAGTTTCCCGGCGTTTCTTGTCTCGTGACCACTTCATTTCCAACGAGGAATCTGTTAAAAGAGGGTGTTCAATCATCACGGGGGATATGGAAAACATGAGTCTGTTTGTACCTGCGAAACTCGCATTAGCCGATGGAACCGTCTACACCGGAAACGCTTTCGGAGCGTCGGGCGAGGTTTATGGCGAGGTTTGTTTTAACACCAGCATGACCGGATATCAGGAAATTCTGACGGATCCGTCCTATTGTGGTCAAATTGTCGCGATGACCTACCCGCTGATCGGAAATTACGGGATCAGCACCGAAGACACCGAAAGTCGCGGTCTCTTTCTGCGGGGCTTTGTGGTCCGTGAATTGTGTCGTCAGCCCAGTAATTTTCGCTCCTCACAAACTCTCGACGCGTATCTCAAACAGGCCAATATCGTGGGGATCGAAGGGATCGATACCCGAGCACTCGTTCGCCACCTGCGAATTCGTGGAGCCATGACCGGGATTCTTTCCAGCGTCGATCTGGATGACGCCTCGCTGGTCAAAAAAGCACAAAACAGTCCTGATCTGGTCGGGCGGGATCTGGTGCAGGAAGTCATGCCCCAAAAATCCTTCGAATGGTCGGAAGGACTTTCCGAACTCGGCCAATCAGGACTGCCAACACTCGCTTCCCCCAGTCGCGAACTCCATGTCGTGGCGATCGATTACGGGATGAAATGGAATATCCTCAGACACCTGAAAAATCTGAATTGTCGGGTCACGGTCGTTCCCGGCACCGCAACCGCCGAAGAGGTACTGGCTCACAAACCCGACGGCGTCTTTTTGTCAAATGGCCCCGGTGACCCGCGCCCCTTGACCTATGCGATCCAAACCATTCAAAAATTACTCGGACGGGTCCCGGTCTTCGGAATCTGCCTCGGTCACCAATTAATGGGGCTCGCCTGCGGTGCAGAAATCTACAAATTGAAATTCGGACATCGGGGAGCAAATCAACCGGTCTTGAATCATGCCAACGGTCGCGTGGAAATCACCTCGCAAAACCATGGATTCGCGATTTCCTCCGAAACCTTGCCCGCATCGCTGGAAGTCACCCATCTGAATTTGAACGATCAAACGATCGAAGGACTGCGTCACCGCGAATTCCCCGCGTTTTGTGTCCAGTATCACCCAGAAGCCTCGGCCGGTCCGCACGATAGCGGATACCTGTTCCAGGAATTCCGTCAAATGATGACGAAAGCCTGAGTGAACGACTCAGGCCCGATCTCAAACCCGATTCGCCACTGGTGTGAAGCTTGATCTAAAGCGGTCTGAACCAGTCGAAAATACCATGTCCCACTCCCCTTGTTTTTACTGGAAGCCATCCCAAAGGAATTGCCAATGTCGATTGAACGTAGTTTTGTGTTGCTTAAGCCGGATGCCGTCGCTCGTCGACTTGTCGGAGAAATCCTCGGACGTTTTGAATCCAAAGGACTCAAAATCGTCGCCATGAAAATGCTGACTGTCACCAAAGAACTTTCGAAACAGCATTACGCCGAGCATGTCCAAAAGTCGTTTTATCCGATGCTGGAAGAATTTATCACATCCGGTCCCGTCGTGGCACTCGCCATCGAAGGCCCCCAGGCCATCGCCGTCATCCGGGCCATGCTCGGCGGGACAAATGGTCGAGAAGCGCTGCTGGGAACGATTCGCGGCGATCTCGGACTCAGCCGCCAAATGAATCTCGTGCATGGCAGTGACAGTGCTGACGCAGCCGCCCGAGAATTGGCCATTTATTTCCAGCCCCATGAATTGCTCACCTACTCGTCTTCACTCGACCCCTGGACCTGTGCTGGCGACGAAAAATAAACAATCCCACTTGCTGGCGTTGTGATTCCTTAATGCCGGTTTTCATGCAGATTTTATGCGGAAAAGTTCAGACTCGTCCTCTTGCGGGGACGAGTCTGTTTTTTTGCAGGCCAATTCCCAGCAGGCCAATCCCCAGCAGGACTGCATGCCGCGCAGACCCGCAACTTGAACCCGTAAACGGCGATTCGGTGATGTTACACCACCTGTCGGATCACCAACGGTATCCCCAACTCCGTCTGTTTTCGTCTCCCCATTTCG
>JBIKZJ010000628.1:0-2872 GCA_044354755.1 Schlesneria sp.
CGGACGCCTCACAGCCTCTTCAAGGTGATGCGGCGGGGAATGGCGGGAAATCCCCAAGCGGACAATACGATCTCGACGAGTTCCGAGCATCGCGATCAAGCTGAACTGCACAGCAGCGAATCACAAGCTGTCGCCGATACTGAGCTGCCTCAAGTCATCCCTTCTGTGGATGCGGGGGTTTTGCATGAGTTCGACAACGCCAGCGAGATTTTACCCAGCGAATCATCGCCATTTTTCGTTCTGCCCATCGAGAATCAGGTCTCGCGATACCGAAGCAGCATACGATCAATCTGGGGACCTGCGGTCCCCCTGACCTGCGGACTGACATCAATCGGCCTGTCGGCCTTGGCGATGCGGCCGGAATTTTGGGGAGTACTCCCCGCATCCATCCTCGGCTTCGCCGCGACAATCCAAGGGTTCCTGTTACTGTCAGACTCACGCCCCGAAAACCAAACTACCTCCAGCCGATGCATCGCTCTCGTCAGCCTGCTATCTGGGCTCTGCGGCATGTTTCTGGGGCCACTCTATTTTGCCGAATGGGGTCGCGTGTGGCGATAAGGATTCGGTAAGCGTATCCCGCCTCGCTGGTCCCACCCCTGTGGTCGGCCCCTGTGGCTGATGTCAGCGACTGAGCATCCCGACCGAACTGGGACGGCGTTTGGTTTTTGAGAGACCTGCCGCTGGTGACGGGGCGAGACCACCAGGACGCTGAGCCTGCGGAAGGAACTCAGCCGCAGCCGCTTCCACACAATCCCGGGTGACAACCTGAACTTCGTTTCCTCCCACAGCCAACAAACTCAAATTCGCCAGCGAGACAATTTTTGCCGGAATCCCTCGGGTGATTTCCTGAATCCTCTGAATCGCCTCTTCCGTAAACAGTCGTTGCAGTCTTCCCGCCTGACGGGTCGCAAAATGAATAAACTGCGAGGTCTCGCCGACAGACCAGGGATTCAATTCCATCCGCAATTCGACCATGTCTTGAAGAAGTGCGGGGACAACCTGATCCGCGACTGCCAGCACGATGGTCAACTTCAATCCGGCCAGATCGGCGAGCTGATTCAGTCGTCGAATCGCCTGCAGCGCTCCCCCATCGTTCGGATCAAGATGATCAATCAACAGCACCACCGGTTGTCGGATCAGTGACAGGGCCGCAAAACGTGCTCGAAGGCCATACCAAAGTTGAGCGGCGGTGGAATTCAGGTCACAGGGGACCTGACTAGCCGTGGCCACCTGCAGCAGCACTTCCTCGCAGGTCAGCCCCGTCGCATCACAGCGAACCACCATCCGTCCCAATCGTTGGGCTCGTTGTTGAGTCAGCGACATCAGATACGTTTTTCCAGTGCCGGCAGCACCTGTCACCAATCCACAACGACGAGATTCTTCCACGAGAAACAGCAGCCTCGACATCGCTTCATCATGTTGCGGACTCGCGAAAAATCGGTCTGCTGCAAAGGTCCGATCAAACGGCCAATATCGAAAACCCCAACTGGCAAGATCCATGATCGAGTCTCTTTCCGGATGATTTCACCTGATAATTTTACGATCAGAGCCTCTTCGTCACGCACACCCGATCCCGCAAACAAGTTGATCCCCAACAGGGATCAATCCCATATCCGGCAGCAGTGCTGCGAACGTCTCGTGCGACCGTTTACAAGGAATTATCGGCAAATCCGTCACAGTCGCATGACCGAAGTCTGAAGATGCCTGCGGCAAGATTTGCCGAAACAAGGAGACCTGGATCTATTGATCGCCACCCAGCGGAACCGGAAGCTGCCCACTTTGCCACTTCTTACCCATTTCACTATCAGGCACAGTGGTTTTGATTTTCACACGAAACGTTCGATTGTCCCCACCCCGTGCACCATTCAGCTGCTTTTGGGCCAGTCGCTGTGGCAGCGGCACAATTTTCTGCGGCGGGACGCTGGGGAGATACCACTCGGCATAATTCCCAGCATTTGTTTCGATGGTCACGTAAAAACTCATCGGACGCAGGTGTGACAGATTCCGCAGTTGCCCTTCCGCCGAAAGAACTCCTGCGCGCTGATTTTCAGCCGCCGACATTTCGACCTCGGCCAGATTCATCTGTGAGATCAAACGCCCTTGTGGGATTTTTTCTTCAAACGAGATTTTTTGTTTTCGAGCCGCCTGTTCCACCCACTGCGGGAACTCGCCCTGCAATTTTCCGACCGGTTTTCCGAACGCCCGTTCAAAATCGTTGGTCCGTGTCACCGCATCATCGACTTGAAGAGTCGACTTTTCACCCAGGCGTCGCAGGTATTCGATGTATTGTTTGCGGTATTTTGTCACCAGAAACCAGTGAATCGACCAGGCATGGGCATAGGCTTCACCTGCCAGAACATCCCCACGAAAGGCTTTGTCGTCGGCCACAATCTGGTCCCAGTTGACGGATGTGGCCAATCGTGCTCGCCGCCCGTATCGGGCGCTGACACGAAGGGGCCCCCCTTTGATCTTGTCTCCATTCCCCTCAAAACCGGTCGCAATCCCTTCGTTGAACCAGACGGGTGAGGGGGCAAGTCGCTGGATCAGACCACGATTATAGACCTGCTGATGAATCGCTTCATGCAAGGGTGTCTCAAAGGTGTGACATTCACTCATCCGAATCACGAGCCGATTCGATAACCCGTTGTAATAACCCAGGATCAATCCGGCAGAAAGACCTTGTCCTCCCGTTTCTTCGGCGGTGAAGCGGATAAAGTCATCATCAGTCTCAAAAATCAGCAGGACCAGCGGGAAGCGTGGTTTTTCCAGATCGATCTTCAGGTCGTTCACAAAATCAAGAAAAAGTTTCTCGACCGTCTTCATAAAACTTGCCGCACGCTTGAGACAAGCGGTCGCTTTTCCCTCATAGTTT
>JBIKZJ010000248.1:0-9438 GCA_044354755.1 Schlesneria sp.
AGCTTGCGCCCTTCCTCGAGCACGGCGGTCAGTCCGACCGCATCGGTGTGCCGATATTCAATCCCCTCGATTTTTTCCATCAGCGATTGGAATTCGGCCTGCCGCCTGGCGACTTCTTCGGACATCAATTTCGGTGTTGTCCGCAAGAATTCGTATCCGTTGCGGGCCTTGGGAAAGTCGATCAGTTTGGCGACCCAGCGATCCAGCGACTTGGTCAATCCTTTTTCTTTATAGTCGGATGTCGCGTATCCACGACGATAAAGATACTGGAACAGCGTACTCTGCTCGTAAGGGGGAAGTTTTTCTTTTGCCGACGACTGTAACTCGTGGACACGAGCTTCATTTTGCTGGAGCCGCGCTTCCATCTGCGCAGCCTCACGCGATAACTGTTGAAACTCGGTATCCTCTCTGAGTCGCTCGGAGACCTGTCGTTCCAGTTCTTCCCGACGCTGAACTTGTTGATTCAGTTGTTCGGTGATGAAATCCAGTTTTTCATCCTGGACCTGACATAAATCCCGAAATCGGCTGGCGCGGGCGGTCAGTTCCGCCTGAGTTCGCTCTTTTCTTCCCAGAACTTCCAGCAAGGTCGCCCGAATTTCGGCAAAGGTCGAGTCGACGGCATTGCGACTGAACTCGGGCAAATAAAACCGAGCCAGATCGAGCAGTGCCTCGCCCTTGCGGGACACGAGATCCTTGAGCTGCCCATCGAGCAGATCGAGATCCCGTTTTTGACCGACTGCGACCGATCGAGTTTGATCGAGCGCCTCTTGCAGTTGATGATAAATGGAAACACCGGCGATCGGCATGAGTCGGGATATCCCCCGTGAACAAAGTGTGGTTGGCAGGCATCCCTGCTATCGGCAAAAATCAAGCATCCACTGCGAATTGGTTCTTGTTGACCGGATGATTCTACCAACCAAGTCAACTCACTTCTCTCTCGATGACCGAATGCGACTAGGATACGGAATTCCAGCGATCATGTCACTCGATAGGTTTGAGAGTTGGACGACATACCTGACGCAGCCGCGCGACGAATACTGGCGAAGACCTGCACAGAAACGCTGCGTGAATGGCCGGTACATGCTGCGCAGCCGCTTTAAAATTCACGAGTTTTACGATACGGTGATCTTTGGCGTTGCGCTGGCTTGCTGACCTGGATGAATTCTTGCTGAATTCGGTACAAGCGGGCGATTTTTGGACTGGTTCCCAGAAACACTCTCATGTTGACATCCGTCGAAATCACCAGTTTCAGATCGTGTCGCGATACGCGTCTCGATAATCTTGGACTCTGCACCGTGCTGGTGGGACGCAATGGCGCAGGTAAGTCAAATATTCTCCAGGCAATCGAGTGGATCGCCCAAGTTGCGAGCAGCCAGAATCGCGTGAGTGTTTCATCAAACGAACACTTCAGCGCGACGGTCGAGTTCACGATTGACAGTGCCTCTTATCGCTTCTCGGCGTCACTCAAATGGCAAACAGCCAACCAACTTCTGCAAGAGCAGCTGTTACAGTTGGTTGATGGCAAGTGGGAGCGGCTACTTACGCGCGACGGCGATAGCGTCAAATTCGATGGCATTCTGCCCGCAATCACGCTGCAGCCAAATATGCCGTCTTTACCAGCGCTGATCTCATTGTTGCCGAAGGAAACGCGAATTGCCAAACATCTTGACCATGTGACGACGTTTTTCTCATCCATCCGGTATTACCCCATTGATGAAACGAGTGCACCAAGAAGAGATCTTATTGCTCAAGACGTGATTATGGATACGTCTTACAACGCGTGGTTGGCGGAATACAAAAGTACGGGCCGCGCCAAAGACGAGCCACAACACAAACTGCTCTACCTCTCACTCAATCCGTCCGATCAATTGGACGAATTGAAGTCATTACTAGGTCAGGATGGCCTTGGGATCATCGACAAGATTCACTTTGAGGGATTTAAATCACAAACGTCACAAAACCCGGCAGAACGGTCGAATACATTTTATTTCATTGGATTCGTTCCATCTGGAACGGTACAGATTGGCGATTTGCCTCACTACCGGCAGTATTCGGATTTATCGCATGGAACAAGACGCGTATTGCGAATCCTACTGGCAGTATTATTTGACAAAAGTTCGGTAATGTTACTGGAGCATCCAGAAGACGGTATTCATCCAGGACTTCTGAAGAAGTTGATTGGGTTGCTGAAAAGCTATGCGAGTCCATCACAACTGATCTGTGCAAGCCATTCTGCCGAGGTTTTCAATATGCTCGCACCCGATGATGTTCGCCTCGTGTCGCTAAGTGATGGTGCAACCGCAGTCAGGTCTCTTACCGCTCAGGAAATTGATGCTGTGACACATTATATCAGCGAGGAGGGGCCGCTATCTGATTTTCTTGAATCCATTCAGGACACATAAATGTATGGAATTATCGGAGAAGACCGATCGGATGTTGACACGCTTTCCGTGATCGTAAAGCGACTCGCGGGAAATGACCGCTGGCCAATCAAGAAGAAAGGCTATAGCGGCAGTGGAGAACTTTTAAGAAAAGGAGCGAAGCAGCTTAACGCGTTTGCCGCGATTGGCTGCACACGTCTTATTGTCTGCTATGACGCTGACGGCCCAGAACACCTTCCACGTTTCAATCAACTGATGAGAGTTGTTGTCGCGCCGTCTGAAGTCCCTGAGAGATGTTGTGCTGTGATTCCGGTGTATGAACTTGAAGCGTGGATTCTCGCAGACATCGCAGCGGTAACAAAGATCTTCACTTCATGGCTTCCGCAGCCGATCTCGGGCATTCCGGAAGCGATTCCTGATCCAAAAGAGCAATTGATTCGGTTGAGCAAACAAGCAAACGGGAAGCCTCGCTACGTCAACGCGATCCATAACGAGCGGGTAGCACTTCACCTGAATCTTGACACCGTATACTCTCGATGCCCTTCATTTCAACGATTGGCCACCTTTGTCAAACAGGGGCCGCCGCAGCCACCCCCCTGAAGCAAACGTGCCCAATTGAAAGAGAAAACGGATACGCATTTCCGGATCCTCGTGACATGCTCTTGATCTCCAAGAGCATGAAACAAGAGCAAAAAACAGGACATTCAAAAAGGGATTGGGTGGTCTGAACCATCAATCCGGAAATCATCAATCCCGAACCACGTATCCGTGAACACTCGCCGAATTGATCGGCTCAAACGTCTCGCATCAATTGCATTCGGCGAGCAACGGTCCCGCCAGTTCTTTCAGGAAGAACAATCGACCCGGCTGACCGGGCATGAATGTTGACGGAATCCAGGGAGTTGGTTCATGACGCAGGGTCATCCAGAGCGAAAGCCCCTGCCATTGCATCCCTCGTCCAAACGTTCCATCCGCACCGCCGATGATTTTATCGCAACCCAGGAAGAGGCCCGGCCCGACGGTATTGGCGAAGGCCGGAACGTGTGTGGTCCGACTCTTGAAGCTGGTCAGTGCGTTTTGTTCGATCGTCAGGGGATGCAGCTTTGCCCCCAGCCGATGTGTTTGCTGTTTCCACTCGGCCACCGAAGCAAACTCGGCGGCAAAATGAGGTTCCCAGAACGCGATGTGACAGACCCGGCCAATGCCGAAAATCGTCGTCAGCTTGGCCCCCGCTCCCCGCAATTCGCCGATTTTTTCGGCGTACGTTGGCAACAGTTTTTTGGTGGCATAGTTTCGTTGTTTTTTGGGAACGGTCAATTTCCCCAGTGGCCCATAGAAGGCTTGCTCCATCGCATACTGGAACGATCCGGTATGCGTCGGCGGCAGGGTGTTTCCGTCCCGATCGGACCATTCGTCCATGTTGAAGCCATGGACATGATCGCAGGAAACGTTCCATTCGGTCAGAAAGTAGATCGCCCAGCGGTACATTCCCATCGGACCGACCGGCAAAATCATCGCCGCTTGCTGATTCGCATCGCGTGCCTGTTTGATGGTGAGGGCGATTTCGTGACCCAGCATCATGTCAAAGTCAGCCAGACTGGCGCAGGGGACGGGCTGAAAGTTCTTGTGCCAGCTCTTTTGACGCAGGGTGATCGTGGCGGGGTCGGGGTCGATACAGGCGTCAATCTTGGCCAAGTCCCAGCCTGCAGGAAAAAAACCTTCCATCAAGGAACCAGGCAGCGTCGTCAGCAAATCCATCAACCGCACTCCTCGAGAATTCGTCGCGGCTGAAAAACCGCGCGGTAAACCGTTCCACAATGTTCGTACAGCATGTTTGTACTTCGCCCGACCAAAGATTTCACCTTGAATCGGTCTTTGTAGACAGATTAAATCGAGAACAGTTCTTCGTCGAAGGGACTTCTGGAAAAAAAGCCCCTTGCTGCGGGAAATTGTTGCTTGCACAGAACCCCGGCGGGCTCTAGTGTGAAGCAAATTCAATGACTTTTGGGGATTTGAGGCATGGCCAAGGCTGCGACATCCGAGAAAAGCCCGCGTGGCGAAAGAAAACCGGTTTCCTCCGAGATTGAGGCGGCGGCCCCGATCGCTCCGTCCTTCGAAGAGGCGATGGCCGAACTGCAACAGATCGTCAATGATCTGGAAGACAATTCGCTGGGACTGGAATCGTCGCTGATTCAGTTCGAACGGGGAATCGGGCTGCTGCGGAATTGTCATACGTTTCTGGAACAGGCCGAACAGAAAATTGAAATCCTGCTCAGCTTCAAAGCCAATGGTGATGCTGTCACTGTTCCCTTTGATGCAACCCCCACCGCCGGTTCCCCGGATCCGAAGACCCTGTTCTGATCCCTGATCCGTCTGCTTATCCTGCAAATATCATCCTGCGAACGAATATCATCCTGCGAACGAGGTGGCCTCGTGTCTCGTGGTTCATGGCCGGAATTGTGGAATCGCTCGGAACTGGCCGATTGGCAAGAGACCTGCCTGATCGAACAGCTGAAGGGAGTCGTCCCGGCGAACCCATTCTGGCAACAAAAATTTCAAAATGCCGGGATCGATCCCGCGTCGATTCGATCCCTGGCTGACCTGTCGTTGTTGCCATTCACTACCAAGAGCGAATTGGCAAAAGATCAATCTGCGTCCCCCCCTTACGGAACAAATCTGACATTTCCTGTTACGGATTATTCGCGATTACATCAAACGAGCGGCACCACAACCGGGTCTCCGCTTAGGTGGCTCGACACCCCCGCCAGTTGGAACTGGATGCTGGACTGCTGGTCGACGATCTACCGGTTGCTCGGGCTACGTCGCGAAGACCGGCTTTGTTTCCCGTTCTCGTTTGGGCCTTTTCTTGGTTTCTGGGCCGGCTTTGAGGGGGCCGCACGACAAGGAAATCTCTGTCTGGCTGCGGGAGGTATGAGCAGCGAGGCACGGCTGAAATTGATCATCGAGAACCAGGTCACCTGGCTCGGCTGTACACCAACCTATGCCTTGCGACTGGCCGAGGTCGCGAGCTTGCAGGGATTGGATGTCTCGCAAAGTTCGGTCCGTGCGATTCTGGTGGCGGGTGAACCGGGGGGCTCGATCCCTTCGGTGCGGGCCCGCATCGCGGAAGCTTGGGGGGCGCGCGTATTTGATCATTGGGGAATGACCGAACTGGGACCGATGGCCACGGAATGCGAAGACGACCCGCATTGCCTGACCATCAACGAATCGGCCTGTATTCCGGAAATCATCAATCCCGATACGGGTGCCGTCGCCATCGATGGGCGGGGGGAACTGGTCATTACCAGCTTGGGCCGAACCGGTTCACCACTCTTCCGCTATCGAACGGGCGATCTGGTCGAGTTGGCACAATCGCTACATCCTTCGGGTCGCAACTGGATGCGACTGCAGGGAGGAATTCTGGGCCGCACCGATGATATGCTGGTGATTCGTGGGAATAACGTCTTTCCGTCGAGTATCGAGGCAATTATCCGGGAATTTCCCGCAGTCGTCGAATTTCGCATCGTGGTGACCCATCATCGTGAGATGATGCATCTGCGAATCGAGATTGAGCCTCAGGCCGATGCGGATGGGATCGCGTTGGCCGAAGCGATCACCGGCCGTATCAAGCAGCGACTGCAGTTTCTGGCGGAAGTGATGACCGTCCCCTGCGGAACGCTTCCCCGCTTCGAAATGAAAGCCAAGCGGGTAGTACGGGAAGGGTGACAACGCCGGCCAACGCCGCAGATCAACAGGATCACATCGCGTCAGGCGACCTGAGGTTGTTCGGTCCCCTTGTGTCCCGTAAACCAGGGGTAAATGGCCGGGACGACCAAGGCGGTCAAGAGTGTCGAGGTGATCAGGCCGCCGATCACGACGGTGGCGAGGGGACGCTGAATCTCGGCCCCGGCGGTATGAGAAATCGCCATCGGCAGGAAACCGAGACTGGCGACCAGGGCGGTCATCAGGACGGGCCGTAAGCGATTCAGCGCCGTTTCTTCCGCCGCCGCTTTGGCGGTGTGTCCCGCATGACGCAGATGCTCGGCCGCACTGACCCACACCAAGCCATTCAAGACGGCGACACCAAACAGGGCGATAAATCCGACCCCGGCCGAGATGCTAAAGGGCATGCCGCGCAGGGCCAGGGCAAAGACTCCCCCTGAGGCGGCAATCGGAATCGCCAGAAAAATGAGACTGGCCAGACTGGCCGAATGAAAGGTCGTATGCAGCAGCAGGAAAATCAGCAGCAGCACCACCGGTGTGACCAGCATTAAACGGGCTTTGGCCGATTGCAGATTTTTAAAATCCCCACCCCATTCGATCTCGTAGCCAGTCGGCATTTTCACCGCTTGGGCGATCGCTCGTTTGGCTTCGTTCACAAAACCTTCCACGTCACGGCCACGGACATTGCATTGCACGTAGGTCCGACGCTGGGTGCGATCATGTTCGATTCCTGGGGGAGTCTCTTCCAGGATCAGGTTGGCGAGTTCACCGAGTGGCACCTGCTGGCCGTTGGCTGCGAAGACGGGAATCTGTTCCAGCCGGTCCAGATCCGTTCGCCATTCGACAGGGATGCGGACCATGATCGGAAACCGCATCCTTCCACGAAAGACTTCACCAACCTTTTGCCCCCCCATGGTCGCGACCGTCTGCATGACCTGATCGGCGTCGATTCCGTATCGGGCCAACGCCTCGGGCTTGACCTGAATCCGCACGGTCGGAAGGTTCGCCTGATGCTCGGCCTTGATATCGACAGCGCCCGAGATCCCGTGCAGGACCTTTTCGACGCTCTTGCCGAGTCGGGCGAGTGTCTCGAGTTCCTTCAGGTGCGAGCCATCCTCACTCGATTGCGTGGTGCCATGGGGTGCATAGAGCAGCACTGCGACATTCGCTTTGACACCGGCAACCAGTTCATCGACACGCATCTCGATCGGCTGCGTAAACCCAAAGAGGGCACCGGGGACATTGTTGTTCAGGACAACCCGCATCTCATCAAACAATTCCTCGCGCGATTTGTGCCGGGGCCATTCCGAATCGGGCTTCAAGAGGACCCAGACATCGGTTTGCTGGACCCCCATCACGTCGTTGGCAATCTCGGGACGACCAGTCTTACAGAAGACCGTTCTGACTTCTGGAAAATTCAATAACAGCGATTCCACCTGTTCACCCATCGGAATGGAACCTTCCAGCGTCGCACTCGGCAACCGATTGACTTCGATTAAGAGATCCCCTTCATCCAGCTTCGGCATGAACTCGCCCCCCAGGTTCATCGCGATCGGGATGCTGACCGCAAACAGCAATAATGCGGCGGCGACCGTCAGGATCGGATGCAGCACCGTCTGGTGTACGATCGGATGATAAATGCGATGGAACATCCGAATGATGAAGATCTCTTTTTCTTCTATCTTACGGGGGAGGGCCAGTGAGGCCAGAACCGGCATCAGGGTGAGCGACAGAATCAGTGACCCTGCCAGGGCAAACAGGACGGTCAGAGCCATCGGCCGGAACAATTTTCCTTCGGTCCCCTCGAGCGTCAGCAGCGGCAGATAGACGATCGAGATAATCAGTTCACCGAACATCGTCGGCTTGCGAACTTCGATCGCAGCATCCCGGACGACTTCGACATGCGGCCGCCCTTCTTTGTTATGCGCGATCCGCCGCATACAGTTTTCGACCATGATCACCGAACTATCGACGATCAACCCGAAGTCGATCGCTCCGAGACTCATCAGACTTGCTGTGATCCCGGTCATGGCCATCATATTCGCTGCGAACAGCATCGAGAGCGGGATGGCCAGCGCCACGACGATCCCGGCCCGCAGGCTTCCCAGCATCACCAGCAGGACAATGACGACCAGCGTCCCCCCTTCCAGCAGATTTTTTTCGACCGTATGCAGGGTGCGGTTGATGAGGTCCGCACGATCATAAGTCACTTCCGCAGAGACCCCTTTGGGAAGTGTCTTGTTGATTTCCGCCAGCCGCTCTTTGGCGGCGAGCACAACGGTGCGTGAGTTTGCCCCCCAGAGCATCATCACCATCCCCATGACCGCCTCACCACGCCCATCACGTGTGACCGCCCCCTGACGGGTCAAGGGGGCAATTGCGACCTCAGCAATATCTCGCACCAGAACCGGAGTTCCATCATGGTTGCCACGTACAACGACGTTTTCGATATCCCCTTCGTTCGTGAGGAGCGCCTGTCCACGAATGAATCGCTGTTCTCCATGATGGACAACATAACCTCCGCCCGAGGTCCCGTTGTTTGCCGAGAGCGAGCGAAACAGGTCGGGCAATGAGATGCCAAAACTCGCCATTCGGTCCGGATCAGGCCGAACTTCGAACGATTGATAGTAGCCCCCATGCGAATTGATTTCGGTGACGCCGGGAACCTGTCGCAGGCGAGGAGCAATTTGCCATTCGAGGATCGTTCTGAGATCCATCGGTGAATAACCGTCACCACGCACCTCAAATTGCAGAATTTCCCCCAAGGCGGTGGTGAGCGGGTTGAGTCGCGGGATTCCATAACCCTTGGGGACCCGTTCGGCGGCATCAATCAGTCGTTCGGCGATCAATTGCCGACCACGGAAAACATCGGTCCCTTCATGAAAAACCACCGTCACCAGTGACAGCCCGAATTTCGAAGTACTGCGTATCTCTTCGACGTTGGGCAGGCCGCTCATGGTCAGTTCGACGGGCGAGGTGACGTACTGTTCGACTTCGAGTGGCGACAAGGCCCCCGCTTCGGTCACGATCTGCACCTGCACGTTGGTCATGTCGGGAACTGCGTCAATCGGCAAATTAATGGCCGAATAGACCCCGAGGGCCGCCATGATGAAGACGAACGAGATGACCAGCATCCGATTTGCCAGCGAGATGTCGATCAGTTTTTCCAGCATAACCCAGAGCCCTCGGACCAGTCTTTTGGCAAATTTCTCGAACCAGCATAATTTTCAGTCGCACTATACCGTTTTCGAGGAGGGAACGGTGACCGAATTCGCTGAGTTTTTTCATTCGCCAGAAAACGACGGCAGATCGGTGCAGCGTGGCAACAATTTTC
>JBIKZJ010000249.1:0-9430 GCA_044354755.1 Schlesneria sp.
CGGTGGCTTGGTTGGCCGCTTCGGTCTGGCGGCAATGGTTGTCTTTTTTGCCAGTCGACGAACCTTATTGCGAGTTTTCCTGATTCCTGGACTGATTCTGACTCCTTTGATTTTCATCGCCTTTGCCAGAGGTCATGAGACAACCTACTTCAGTGGGGATATCAGCTGGATTCCTGGCTTTCACGGATTTCATATTTCGCTACTCGGGATTGGGATTTTTCTGGCAGGACTGTTCACCGTGGCTCAGTTCAGCTTTTGGGGAAACTACCTGCCGCATGCCTATCCAGTTCATCTGCGGGGGACCGGCGAGAGTTTCGCCGCGAACATCGGCGGTCGCATGATTGGGACACCCTTCGCCGCGGTCACTCAGTTTCTGGCTTTACAAGCCTTCGTCCCTGGTGAATCCCCAGAAGCAAAAACCGCTTACGTTGCGGCGGGTGTTGCCGGAACACTGTTCGCCTTGAACTTGATCCTCTCGTGCTTCCTCCCCGAGCCCAAGCCCGAACAAGAATAACCCCAGCAAGAATAATCAGGACAAGAATCATCCGGGCAGGCTGTTCGCATCTCCAAAAAAGGCGAATTCCTTTTTCCTTAGAAATCTGATTGAACCATGCAAAACGTGACACAAGTAACTGGCAGTGGCATCCCTTTACTTCTGGACGACATCGATACTGATCGCATTATCCCCGCTCGTTTTCTCCGCTGTGTCACCTTTGACGGGTTGGGTGAGCATGCTTTCGAGGACGATCGCGAGCAGGACAAATCGCATCCCTTTGATGACGCTCGTTTCCAACAAGGGGCCATCCTGATTAGCGGGCGGAATTTTGGTTGTGGATCCTCGCGAGAACATGCTCCTCAGGCTTTGATGCGCTGGGGAGTTAAGGCGGTGATCGCTGAATCCTTTGCCGAAATCTTTTTTGGCAACTGCACAACACTCGGAATCCCCTGTGTCTGTGCCAGTCGCGCCGATCTGGATCGTCTGGCAAGTATCGCCACCCAGACCCCCCAGCAGGAAATCACCGTCGACCTCATGACCAGCCAGGTACGGACTCAGGGTCTGACGTGTGATGTCACCATCCTCGAAAGTGCTCGATCGTCACTCACCACCGGCAACTGGGATTTTCTCGGACAGCTGCTGGAAGGAGACGTCGCGGTGAAACAGACCGCTGCAACGCTACCTTATATGTCGGGATACCGCGCCTGATTTGAGAAATGGAGCATCCTGGTGGAAGCCAATCCCTTTCGGCTGCTTCGAAATCTCGGACGGACCAGTGAGATCGTCACCGTGCTGCTGAACCACGGCTTTGGCGATCTCGTGGACCGGATCGGTCTGCGAAATATCTGGTACAGTTGGCGTCAGCGTTTCAGTCGAAATCCCCCCAAACCCCTGCCACATCTGAAGCTCGTCGAACGAATTCGGATGACGCTGGAAAAACTCGGCCCCACCTTTATCAAGTTTGGCCAAGTCCTCAGTACACGCCCCGACCTGGTTCCCGCAGGAATGCTGGTCGAGTTAAAAAAACTGCAGGAAGGTGTCCCTCCATTTCCTTCCGACGAGGCGGTGGCGCAACTGGAAAACGAACTGGGCGCGCCTGTCGAAAAGCTGTTCGCCAGTTTCAACCGGACTCCGATGGCCGCTGGATCATTGGGGCAGGTGCATGCCGCAATACATTTCAATGGAATGGCACTCGCCGTCAAGATTCGACGCCCGACGGCGGTTCGCGATGTCGAACGAGACCTGCAGTTAATGCACGAATTGGCCATTCTGCTGGATCGACATATTCCCGAGTCGCGGATTTTTGATCCGGTCGGGCTGGTCAATCACTTTGCCCGATCGATTCGTCGTGAGCTGAATTTTGCCCGTGAAGGTCGCACGATGGACGAGTTCCGTCGTCTCTTTCGTCAGGATGCGACACTGTATGTGCCGCAGGTCTTTTGGGAACTCACAACCGATGCCGTTCTGACGATGGAGTTTGTCGATGGATTGCATCTGGACGATTTAAGTCAGTTTGACGGGACAAAATTGACGCGAGCCGAGATCGCAGCCAACGGCGCCCGAATTTTCATGAAGCAGGCGTTTGAATTTGGGGTGTTTCATGGCGACCCCCATCCCGGAAATGTGCGGATCCTCCGCGATGGGACGCTCTGCCTGCTGGACTACGGCATGATCGGAATGCTCGATGGAAAAACACGCGAGCAAATGATCGATCTGCTGCTGGCGATCACGCAACAGGATGTCGATGCGGCGGTCAAGCTGGTTCTTCAAATTGGTGAACCTCATCGTGAGGTGGATCGACCACTGCTGCAGATCGATATGCGCGATTTCGTTTCGAACTATTATGGGGTCGAGCTTGACCGGCTGAACGTCGGGAATATCCTGTCCGATTTTGTCGGGATCCTCTCGAATCATGCCATTCGGTGTCCCGGTACGCTGATGTTGTTTATTCGCTGCCTCGTCACACTCGAAGGAGTTGGCCATAGTATTGATCCCGGCTTCAATCTGGCGGCACACCTGCGTCCGTTTGTCGAGCAGATTGTTCGTGAGCGGTATTCACCGTCGCGAGTGACGAAGAAAATGTGGAGCGAGTCACAGCGTCTGGTCGGCTATGCGCGTGACATTCCCGGGCATGTGAACCGGACCTTACGAAAACTGAGTGAGGACGATTTGCGGATTCAGCTCGAACATCGCAACCTGGACCACTTTATTCTCGAGCTGGAACGTTCCAGCAACCGGATCGTGGTCGGGTTGGTGATTGCATCGCTGATTGTTGCTTCGGCACTGATTATTTCGCAGGGGTCAGCAACCATCTGGGTCACACTGCCGATTTATGTCTTGTCGAGCCTGCTGGCGATGTGGTTGGTTTATGGAATTTTCCGCAGCGGGCGACTGTAAAACGGCGGGTGCTTGATGCCGCTGCGGCCTCGCTGGCGTTTTTTTGGAAACGTGATTCCTGACACCTCACCAAGTTCGCTTTGATTGGATCAACCAAATTCTCACCCTCGCACACGTGGTGAGTCGTTGAACCAATAAAAAAACAACGACTGTCGCCGCAGGGGACAGTCGTTGAATTCGCCTTTCGAGGTACCGGATCCAGGTGAGTCTGGCCAGGATTGCCATGAGCCACTTGAGCCCATTCCACAACGATTCTTCGATCCACATCATGAGTGACGCGATCAGAATCAGTGGTGCAATCCGACACCGCTTCCACCCGCTGCGGACGGGCTGCATGCGATCCGCCTTTACAGAATTTGGGCACGAAGTTTTTGCAGCAGTGCGGCAGCGGTACCAATATCTTTGCGTTGCCGTTCGCGGTCATGAGCGATTTCCCGCTCGATCGTCAGTGGCCCGTGGTAACCGATGGCCTTGAGTGTCTGGAGGTAGGTTTCCATACCGACATCTCCTTCACCGAGTGCGACTTCCGAGCCCCATTCCTGGCCTCGAATCGATTCCGCAGCCCACTTCGCATCTTTACAGTGAACACTCCGGACGAGATGACCGATTTTTTTCAGGGCTTCGATTGGATTGCCGGTCCCATACAGAATCATATTGGCCGGGTCGAAGTTGATAAACAGGTTCGCCCGATCGACATCGTGGATAAATTCGAGCAAGTGCTCGGCGGTTTCTTGTCCCGTTTCGAGGTGCAGGTTCTGGCCGTTTTTGGCGACATGATCCAGCAGGTCGCGTGTCGTGTGCAGCAGGGCCAGATAATCTTCACTCTTCCGGTCGCTGGGGACGAAACCGATGTGCATGCCAACCGCACCGCATCCCAGCAATTTGGTGAAATCGGAAATCTCTTTCATTTCCTGGGCGCGGGGGGCACGGGTTGACGCAGGGACCAGTCCGACGGTGCGGACGGTTGTCGGGATGTCTGCGTAGCTTTCACCCTCGAAACCGCCAAAGACACAGGTGATCGTAATTCCCGCAGCCTGACACTGCCCCAGGAATTGCGTCGCAGCCTCTTTTGTGCGGGTCGCAGCGTGTGGTGAGTGGACCTGAACAGTCGGGATTCCTAATTCTTTTGCGACATCCAGATGGACGCCCAAGCCAGCATCAACCGAAGCGAAGACTCCGATGGGCCAAGATGACATGTGGTGTTCCTTGCCTTGCAGGGTGGAAAATCTATGAGCTCTCACCCATGATACGTGTTAGAGGAATGTTCGGCCAGTAACAACGCTGGTCTCGTTCTGACCGTGATCAATTTCTTGTAGTGTCCCATTTCTCGTCAACTCGTGCAGACTTTTGAAAGAACCGATATGAGCCGCATCTGGTGGACTACTTGCTGCCTGACGATCGTCTGCCTGCTGGTTGCGGGTTGTGACCCACCATCTCCTCCCCCGGGGGGACTTCCACCGAATGGCGCGTCAAAGGAACCGTCGCAGGTCACCCCGGGCCCCGTCGACCCCGATGCTCCTGAAGAGTATACGACGACGGCGAGTGGCTTGAAGTATCGCATCCGGCGGCGTTCCGAGGGGAAAAAGCCGACGGTCAAGAGCATCGTCAAAGTCCACTATCGCGGCCAGCTGCAAGACGGAAAAATTTTCGATACCACCTATGGGAAAATGGGTCAGTCGACGCAATTTCGTGTGACACAGGTGATTCCCGGTTGGACCGAAGGTTTGCAACTGATTGGAGAAGGGGGAATGATCGAACTCGACATCCCCGCAAACTTGGGATACGGCCCGAAGGGTGCGGGTCAATTGATTCCCCCGGATGCCGACCTGCATTTTCTGGTGGAAATATTAGAGGTGACTCCGTAATTGGTTCGAGGTTGTTTGCTACCCCTTTTGTGAGGTTTCCATGAAATTTCGTTCTTACTTTGTGGCGAGCATGTTTTGTATGCTTGTCGTCTCTTCAGAAAGCTCATTCATGCACGCTGCTGACAAGAATGCCACCGAGCCGGGCCCTGCGGATAAAGACGC
The DNA here is from genome assembly GCA_044354755.1 of Schlesneria sp. Taxonomy (GTDB): domain Bacteria; phylum Planctomycetota; class Planctomycetia; order Planctomycetales; family Planctomycetaceae; genus Schlesneria. The sequence goes on from JBIKZJ010000249.1 coordinate 4,921, forward strand.
TCCGAAAGAGTTCACCGCGACCAAAAGCGGGCTCAAATACCGGATTCTCCGCCAGTCCAAGGAAGTGAAGCCCACGGAAAAAGATACCGTTAAGGTGAACTACAAAGGTTGGCTCGACAGTGGAAAAGAATTCGATTCGTCCTATGGTAAGGGGGGCGAGCCGATTGAATTTCCTTTGAATGGAGTCATTGCCGGCTGGACCGAAGGGATGCAACTGGTCGGCAAAGGGGGGATGATCGAACTCGAGATCCCCTATCAATTGGGTTATGGCGCTTCGGGATCCGGACCAATTCCCCCCAAGGCGACGCTCCACTTTATCGTGGAATTGCTCGATGTCACGCCGCCACCCAAACCTTTGGAACCGGGGCCGGTCGACAAGGATGCACCCGTAGAGTTTACGACCACAAAAAGTGGCTTGAAATACCGGATTCGACGCAAGTCAGACGGCAAAAAGCCGACCGCAGCCAACACGGTCAAAGTGCATTATAAAGGCTGGTTTGACGATGGCAAAGAATTTGATAGCTCGTATCAGCGTGGGCAATCGATTGGCTTCCCCCTCAATGGTGTGATTAAGGGATGGACCGAGGGGATGCAACTGGTTGGTGAAGGGGGAATGATTGAACTGGAAGTTCCATTCGACCTGGCCTACGGCGAACGAGGTCGTCCGGGTATTCCGCCGAAGTCGACGCTGCATTTCATCGTCGAATTGCTCGAAGTGAAATAGCCGATTCAAAGAGAATATCGTGGCTTGATCGAAGAGAAATCACCCGGTCCTGATGGCGTATCTCTTCGTTCAAGCCCCTGGATAAAACGAGACGGCTTTCCGTGTTCTGGCACCGATGTTCTGCAGCCAACCCGACGGGTTAATGCAGAGCAGCGGTACACGGAACAGGGAAAGCCTTTCTCATTTTCCGTTCGCGATTTGATATCAATCATCGCGTGTCGCTGAGATCCAGAATCAGTATGTTGGCAGACCGTTCACCGGAACCATCGATTGCTGATAGATTGGTGCACCAGGGATCGCACCGGGAATGGCCGTGGCCGTCTGATTCGGAACATAGGCCTGTTGCGTATAACCCATCGGTGCAAAGGCGGTTTGGCTCATGTCACCTTGATAAACTTGGCCAGTCTGCGGGATGTAACCTCCGCCAGCGGGTGAGCAGCCCCCCGTGTTACAGGGACTGTTGCAAGGTGAGCAGCGGTTCATACCGTAACCGGCTCCGTGCATCGCCCCCAAACAACAGCATCCGACCGAGGAAACGGTCAACATCAGGCCGAGCGAAACAAAAGCAAACTTCTTGAACATACAGTGTTCCTTAATTCCTTTGAACCAATTTTCAGGCAGACGTGATTTTGGGAGGGGGGAGATTTATCCAGCGAACGCTTCTGTTACCGGTGGGAGAAACCGGCCAGCCAATCAAGTTCGGTGGCGTGAGGCGGGGTATATGCGAAGACGGGATTTTTGGGAAAGAGCATTTTTCGAAAAAAACGTCGTTTTTTCGAAAAAGGGCTCAAGAAATCGGAGGAGGGTGATTTTTTACGCCGCGTACGCCTCTAAAGAAAATGCGTATCCTTCTGACTCGAAATGGTTTGCGGAAAACACGCAATTCTGGGCCGAATTCGTGATGCGCAACGACACCCGCGGGAATCACCACCTTGGAATCACCACCGGCAATCAGAATCCCGGTGCCGTTTGCACGGGGTTTCCCTGTGTTGGGGAATTTTTATCGCTGGCCGGGGTAGGAGGATTGGGGGTGACCGTAAATGATTCCAGCATCATCGGAATCCGCTCGTTGATTTTTTGCTGCGTGTCGATCCCTTCGGGCAAGACCAAGACCAGAACACCAATCACACTCCCGGATTTCCGCGAATAGACTTCAAAGGTGTAGTTGGTATCGTTGATGTTCTTTCCGGGGAAACTGAAGTGATCGTAACTCAGCTGCACCTGGTAGGCGGGGCTGGTTTTGGGATAGATCTCGGGTTGGCGATCTTTGGGTTGTGGTGCGGCAGGAATCTGCAACGTATCAGCCAAGTACGTCTCGAGCCGACTCACGAACTCGCCCGCGTCGGTCGCGCGCTCACCCCCAAGCTCCCAATAGTTGCTTAAAGCGTAGATGTATCCTTTGTGATCCTCGTTGACACCGTTTCCCTTGGCGACCTTAAACATCGATTCCCAGGCACCGATGAGCTCGGGAAAGTTCAGATTCAAATAGTCTGGCTGACGCGGGTCGATTGATGGTTGTTCGTAGGTCCCGTCTTCTTTCTTGATCAACGGAGCCGGGGGGATTGGTACGAACTGCCGGGGAACTCGCAATTCCAGGATTTTTTGTGGATCGGTCCATTTCGGTTTCGGTGCCAGCGATTGTTCAATCCGGTCGAGGTATGCGTAGTATTTCCTGGTTTCCCCGAGTCGTTGTTCGTATTCGGCGTAGCCACACCCCATGACAAACAACAACAGTCCGACGCATGCGAGAGCGGTTCGGTTGCTGAAACATCGGCCTGCTGTACTGTGCATGGAAACTTCTCGCATGGAAACTCCTCAAACGCCGCTTGTCAGCTTGTCAACGGACCTGTAACACCACAAAACGGTGGCCTCAGGTGGATCGTCAAATGTTTGACCTGTCACAACGTCCAATCATTGTGGTCAAACGGCTACCGACCGTCAATCAAGCCGCTTTCGTGCCGGAAGATCTCCAGCAGGGGACGCACTGGGAAAAGCAGGACGCAGGCAAATGGATGACGCTCTGGCTGGTCAAAAAATCCATGAGGCGGAGGGGTATCGTCACCGTTGAGTGCCGGTCAAACAATTTTAACGCAAAGACGCCAGGACGCAGGGGCGCCAGGAAATACCAAGAAAGCAGCTTGGATTTTGCTTTTTTCCTCTTCCTTGCGTCCCGGCGTCACTGCGTCTTTGCGTTGAAATTTCCGAGCATTTCCTGCGACCCGACGGTGCATCCCGCGAATTGGGTTCACCGTGCAGGTTCTCAGCACGAAAATGGGGATGAATCTATCCCCTTCAAGGCCGACACTCAGGGGACTGGATCAATAATCAGAACTGCGTCACACCAGTCGGCGTAATCCAGGACATCCGCAAATTCCCCGTAATCAACAACCAATGTCAGTTGCTGATGACCTTGCAGTTTGATCACCGGAACTTTCACCGCAGCAGTGTCCCCTTTCAACTCGGCACTCGTCCAGACACGCTCGCCATCCAGGTCCACCCCGAACCGAGCGCTTCCTCCCCCGCCGGCCAGATCGTCGATGCCGACCGTCGCCAGGAATTCCTGTTCCGATCCCTTCAGGGGGTAAGTCACCGCCATCCGGCTGTGCATCCCCAGTCCGGTCACAAATTCGACTCCACGCAGCTTGAGCGGGCCACGCCGGACATTCGCATTTCGCACCAGTGGCCACTGCGCCGAAAGATAGGGGGTAAACTCGACCTTGGTCGGCTCGCGATCGGCGAGCGGAATCACTCGTTCGCCAAACAGATGGCAAGCCAGCAAATGGTGTACAGGAAGCGACCGTTTGCCCATGAACCCCGACTGAACCTGGAGCGTCTCGTCTACCAGTTCGCACGCACTGACGGTGAGGTGGCTGCCGTCATCGAACGTCAAGCAGCTGCGACGATCCTGGGGACGGACGAGTGTCGTCAATTCGGGATTGAAGCGCAAGGCACGAACACGACTTCGATCCAGTTTCAACGAATTGGCACCCACTTTCAGCTGCAAATGCGCCGCCTCAAATCGCTCAAACTCACCTGAAAACCGATCTCCGTTCGTCAGCAGTACGACATCGTTTCCCTTGGGGATCGTCTCCAGATCCGCGATCAACCGCAGTCGCTCCTGCGGATCCAGCGGCCATTCAAACACGATCGCCACCACTTTTTCCAGCGGGATCGGGGTCGGTTCGCCTTCCCCCAAGAGCGACCACGAGGCGGTCACGAAGTTCTCATCCGCCGAAATCGCCCGTGCCGAAATCTGGTCGCCGTTCGAAAGCCAAATCGTAGGCGTGGTCCGCGTCAGCCGCTTTCCAGGACGATCAAAGTGGACGGAACGAATCTCGGCCCGCACAAAATTCCGCGCGGATTCCCCAGTCAGCTGCAGTCGGTCCAGCGACCAGGATTGCAGTCTTCCCGTGCTGACCACACCCGCCAGATCGGTGACCGAGACCATTTCGGCACTGTCGCAAATCCCTACGACGATGAATCCCAGCCAAACGGCCAGCCCAAGCCTGCGTTTCATCAACTCGCCATTTCTCTCGTTTTTTTCCGCACGGTTCGCTCGTGATCGCTCGCTATCGCTGAAAAATTGGCAACAGGTTATTCGGCATCTGCAAAATCAGGCAGGCCATGGCGGTTCCATACGCGTTGTTGACACTCTGATCTGCCCAGTATCCATCGGGAGTCTGACGGATCAGCAATTCGTCCCGAATCGCCGGATACCACTGCTGCCAATAATCGTCCCCAGCATGCCACATCGCCTGCACCGCATAGTATTGACCATAAAAATAA
>JBIKZJ010000631.1:0-2850 GCA_044354755.1 Schlesneria sp.
CGTAAGCGGTTACACTTCGGTGCAGTGGCGAATCAAGTCATTTTCACCAACAAATGACAATTCCACCTGAGCGACCTTAGCGACCAGCCAACCGAAAAAGGAAATCTCAGACAATCCTGTTGGAGCCGTGATCTCGGCAGCGATCGGCCGCGAAGCGGCTGCTGAGGGGGTGTCGCCGATCGCCATGCAGTCCCGAGTCACCGCAGATCAGTTTTTGTCACCGATTGCGTTGATCCCAGCGGATGATCAGCGTTTGGGACCGCAAGCCAGTTCCCATCGGTTTCGTTGCAGCGACAAGGGTTTTCTTCCCCTATCACAGGGGGATTACCTGGAGTTACTCGATTTGACCGCCCGGCAGGTGGCACCCGGCAAGCGAGGAACGACTCCATCGTCGGCGCCTCCCCTTTTCCAGCGATTAAGCGGCAAACTTCCCACTGCCACCGCGTGGGTCGAGTTGGTCCAGGATTTCGGCAAATTATTTGCAGTCGTCGCCGGTCATCCCCAGACGATCCGAGCGACCCGCAGTCGAATTTCCGGCTTTCCACACCGCATGCGTCCCCGCGTGATTGCCATCTTCTGAGTAGCCACGATTCGAGAAAATCGGACGAAGGCAAATTAACGATCCCCTCGCTGGTCGAAAAATCAACGAGGCAGGGGGTTTTGTTGGCCTTGTTGCCACTTGATCGCGTTCTCATCCGTTTTCCGGCAGGGCGACCACGAAAAACTTGTGATTCCGTGCCCCTTGGGATGCTTTCACTCCCTCCCGCTCCATCGTCATTAGCGTTACTGACTCGGCCAACCGGCAATGATTCTAGTGTCCCCTACGTTCCTCCTCTGTTTCTTGACGTTGATCAGCCACTTTCTCTTTTTCTTCCTCTACTTGAACTAATGACCTCAAAATCTTCTTTGCGAGTAGCTCGTTTACCTCGCGATGTCTTGGTACGGGTTCTGATCGTCCGTTCACTGGATTGTGATAAATATCGTGTTTAGCCCCGTTGCGTAATAGAACACACCCGGCACGTTCGAGTTCAGCGACTAAATCACGAAGTTTCATACAATCTCGAGCTCTTCGACTTTTCTGATACCAGGAATGTCCTCAGCGGAGAACATTTGATAGAGGTCGCGCAGGTGCTCTTTGAGGTCGTCTAAATTATCACCTTGTGTCCAGTGATCGGGGTGCGAATTCAAATAGCCTAAATACCTGCCGTCTGATTCTTTCCAAAACGTAAACTTGATTTTCATGGGTTACGAACCTTAAACGTTCATGTTCAGGAAACTGGGGCCCAGGTGCCTTTGCATTTGTTTTTCTCGATCGAAGGCGCAATAACGTCGAAGGTCTCCTTTTGGGTTTTTTGACCTTCACCCCGCAGTTTCAAACAGTGGTTTTCGAAAAAAATTGCTTAATTACAACTTTACCAATCGTTTACGAAACGTTCCACCAAAATTTCCTCTTTTTCTGCAAAATATCGCGGTCTGAGAATTGTAGGCTGCGGCACACAACTGCGGCAATCAACTGCGGCAATCACAAAAATCGATCAAGAGAATCTCTCATGGCCGTAGAGTGCCTCAAGGAATTTTGGCGATCGGGGTTATCTCAACGCCTTCAGGGCACTCAGTCTCATCGCATTGAGCGATGGGATCAGGCCGCCGAAGAATCCCATGAACAGGGCCAGCAGCATGCCCACTGCAATCGTACTCGCGTCAACAGTCAGTCGCAGGACAACGAATTTTCCGCCTCCCCCTGGGCCGCCAGTCACAATACTGTTTGCTGTGAATCCATCGCAAAGCGAGCCCAAGGCACAGCCAATCGCCCCACCGATCAGCGACAGGACGATCGATTCGAGCAGGAATGAGACCAGGATCTGCCAGCGTTTGAACCCGAGTAGACGAAGCACACCAATGTCTTTGGTGCGCTGGCTGATCGCTGCGAACATGGTGTTCATGATCCCGAACAGTCCCCCCAGCGACATGATGAGGGCGACCAGGATGGCCATTCCCAAAAATTGCACATTGGTGGCTGAAAGGTTCGCAAAATAGGCTTGCTCAACCTGTGGGCTGACGGCGGCCTGTTTGTATTCATTGGCGAAAAAGTGTTGCAGCAGTTCCGCTCCCCACTCTTGCTCGGTGTACTCGGTTCGGACCGTCTGCCGTTTGGGGGTCGGTGCCGTTTTGTCAGCCTGTTTGAGTTTCATCCCCTCTTGATAGGCCTCTTCGGCGGATTTTTTACGTTCTGCAATCAGTGCGGTCCGTTGATCTTTACGAAAACCGGGTTTAGCTCGGACGCAAAAGGTCGTGTAGGTGGATTTGCCGAACAAGGGACCGACCTGCGACTGCCTGGTCCAGATTTCCGAGTCGTATACTGTCCCGGACGATTCAAACACCCCAGTGACATACCAGACACGGTCGCCGATCTGGAATGTGTCCCCGACATCCAGGCGGTCGGTCCGTTTTGCCTTGGCGAGATCTTCATCGGACCGATCGTTGCCTAATTCTCGGGCAATCGCGGCACCGAGCATCGCCTCGATGGCGGTGTCCCCCGCCGCGTTAATTTCCCGGACACCGGAATCCGAGAACCAGTCGCCCCCCGCATCCAGCTTTAACCCATGGACTTTGGCAGACATGGCCGGGCCATCGACGCCGCGGACCTGCAGGAATCGGCGTTTACTCAGCCCCGTTTTCCGATCAGTCAGCTGTTGCGAGATTCCCAGGTAAGTCTCACGACTGACCATCGGTAGTCCTGCTTCGTCGCGTTCGACCCCTTCCTGAGTTTCGATTTCGGTTGCATCGGCAAAACCGAGATTACTGAAGGCTTCGTCCGTGGATCCTTCGGACATGATCATCACATTTCCG
>JBIKZJ010000630.1:0-2850 GCA_044354755.1 Schlesneria sp.
GTCAGATCTTTAAACGAAAAGCGGCCTGCTGCCTGGGTCAAATCATGTCCCGTTGATCCTCCATCGCCGGCAAACCGATGACAAACCACGCAACGAGCTGCACGGTACATCTTCTCGCCGTTCTTGAAATCTCGCCCCTTCATCTGAGTGGTCGAGAGGGCCACCAATTCATCCAGCGTGTAGTCTTTGCCTGGACCGGTTGGCTTGGGGAGTTCCGGTGCCTTATAGGCTTTCCGCGCCCCTGAGGCTTCCAGCACGATTCGTTCCGCTTCGGTCATCTGTTCGAAAGCGGAATTTTCGATATTGGTGAGGAATTTCTGGTAGCTGGCACCACCGGCCCACGAATGCGCCTTGGCAAACCAGGAGAAATAGGCCTTGCGGTCTTCTTGAGACCAACCTTGTTTCAGGTTTCTCAAAACGAATGCGAAGTGGTACTGCTGCAAATCAGGTGCGTTGGCAGTCATCGCTTCGATCGAACCGCCGAACTGCTTATTTCGCGACGCGACATCGGCAAAGCTCGACTTTTCGGCAACCCGGTTGAGACTCAGCAGCGGAACAATCTTTTTCGCAGCGCTGGGCGAGTTGGTAAAGACCATCAGGATGGACAGTTCTCGATTGAGCGCATCGCTGGGGGTCGGAAAGAGTGCTTCCAGCTTGGAACCGAGTTGTTTTTTGATCTCGTTCATCGTGGCATTCTTCTCGTCAGCCCCAGCCCCCAAACGAATAAACGCCAGTTGCAATGCGCGGAGAATTCCCAATTGCTGAGCCTCGGTCAATGACTCGGCATTGATCTTGGCAAGTGCATGCAGAATCGGCAGCAATAAGGCCGCTTCGCCCTGTCGAGCCAAACCGGTGCAGCCTGTGATGACAACTTCCGGGTTCGTGGAATTGAGCACCTTGTCACTCCACAAATCAAGTGGCAATCGTTCCAGAGCAACTCGTGCCGCATAACGAATATGACGATCGGTATGTCCCAAATAAGGGACCAGGAATGCCGCTGCTTCCGCTGGCGGTTTTCCATTGGCGACATGATACGTTTCGATTGTCTGACGCAGTTTTCTCGATTCGGCTTCGCGCGGATCACGGGGATCTACCGGTACAGTTGATTCCTTGCCGACATAGGTGACCCGGAATAACTCTGACTGAGTTCCTCGTCCCCCCACAGTAAAATACATCGCCCCATCGGGATGTGTGACGACATCTGTTAACGGCAACGGTGTCCGAGAAATAAACTCTTCTTTGGTCCCCTTGTAGCTGGAACCATTCGGTTCCATGTGAATGGCATACATCGTCCCGAAGGTCCAGTCACAAATGAATAACGCTTTTTGATATTTGGCAGGGAATTTCGTTCCATACCCAAATTCAACACCGACTGGCGAACCGGGGCCAACGTTGACCAGCGAGGGAAGGCTGTCCTGATAGTACTCAGGCCATTTTCCCGTCCCGCTCCGCCAGCCAAATTCACTTCCACTCGTGGCATGGACTACGCGGGTGGGTCGATACCAGGGTGAACCCATGTCCCATTCCATATCGGCGTCGTAGGCAAACATTTCTCCGTCGGCATTGAACGCAAAATCGTATTGGTTCCGATAGCCGGACGAAACCACTTCCCAAGTTTTGCCCTCTGGATCGATTTTGGCGATCCAGCCACCGGGAGCCAGAATTCCCACAGCATGTCCCCCCGCATCCCACTGACGTGGTAACAGCAGATCTTCATCCCAGTTCGGGACGAGTCGGCTGGTGACACCTTCGGGAAGAGTGGCTCGCAATTGTTCGGTTCGTACCCCTCCCATGATTTGAGCAGGAGCGTTCAGTTTGACTTCAAACGGAAGCTTGGTGTGATTTCCAGCGTCCACATAGATCGACTTGCCATCGGGCGAGAGCCGCAAGGCATGGGGACCATGCTCACCACCGCCGGGAATGTCTCGCAGTTTCACGACCTCGTCGTACTGGTCATCGCCGTTGGTGTCCTTGCAGCGATAAAGTCCTGTCGGCACCGCGCCACTATTCACGATGATGTACAGACTGTCGAATGCAGCAAGCATCCCCTGGGCACCCGACATCAACGCGCCGTTGAAGCGAATTTCCAGTGGTTCAACCTTGGTCGGATTTTGGCTTCCCATTGGGGATGGGGTTACCCGAAACAGACCTTTATCCCCTTGATCGCTGACGATCAGGCGCCCCTTGGAGTCCGTTGTTAAACAGACCCATGAGCCGAGAATTTCTTTGGGAACAGTAAACAGCCGCTCGACTTGAAAACCGGGCAACAGATTAAACAGGTCGCGAGCCGAGTCGGTCGCGATTTCCGCAAGCATTCCCTTACCGCCGGGATGATCTTCGAGTTTAAAAGAAATCCGGGCTGCCGTGAACTCTTTGGATGTTCGCGAATCGGCGACTTTCCAGGATTCATCGGTGACGAAATAGCGAACCTTCCCGTCGAGTCCCGTGATTGCGAGTTTCGCCACAAAGCCGGCTGGCCCACCCGAGTTCACAACTTCCGCTTCGATGACGTTTTCGCCATCCTTCAGTCGTGACTGGATATTCACCTGCTCGGGGTGGGAAAAATCGTCGCTCGAGGCGACTTTTTGACCATTGACGTAAATCGTCATCCCATTGTCACAAGCGGCTCGCAACCAGGCGGACTTTCCGGACCCCTGAAACGTGGTACGGATCACATAATTCTTGTTTTCATCAGCACCCCAGATCCAATTTGGCTTGGGACCTTCTTTGAACTGAGATTCCACAGAATTTGCATTCACGGCGGGTGCAGCGACATCGGTTCCGCTTGCTGGGGCGATTTGCGGAATCTGGGTATACAGTTTTCCATCTGTTGTTTCGGCCGCGATCACC
>JBIKZJ010000629.1:0-2850 GCA_044354755.1 Schlesneria sp.
AGAAGTCGCCGGACAGGGTGGATTCTATACAGGGAATATGCCCGCAGTGGGGGCTGGGTCCTATGACGTTCTCTTTTTTGCGAACGGCGTACTACGCGGAAGTGGCAATCTCGCCTGGAGTGGCACTGCGGAACTCGATTTCTCGACCGTCAATGGAAGTGGCGGTGCGACAGCCGTTCAAATTCGGCAGGAATTGGATACGAACTCGGTGAAGCTGGCGAACCTGGATGCGACAGTTTCCAGTCGGTTGGCGGCAGCGAGTTATACGGCCCCGACGATTGCTCCGACGGCCGCTTTGATTCGGGCGGAACTGGATACGAACTCAACTCGTCTCGCGAACCTGGACGCGACAATTTCCAGTCGGTTGGCGGCAAGTGGCTATGTCCCTGCACCGACAGTGGTTCAAGTTCGGCAGGAACTCGATACGAACTCGGTCCGCTTGCAGGGGGTGGTCAATTCCAGCGATTTGTCCGCCGCAACCAGCGTCGTGCTGGCGGCGGTCGGATCACCGCTGCAATCGAGCGACTATGTTCCTGCCTGTTCGGCCGATGCGATTGCTTCGGCAACTGCCAAGGTGCTGTTTGTGGACGGTACGACGAATCGATTGAAAGTGAATCCCGATCATTCGGTGAATTCGTCGGGAGCCGTCGGTGGTGCGATTGCCAACTACATTACCATTCCTGCTGCCGTGGCGATCGCTTCACAGTCACCCGCTGTGATCACCAGTATTCGCGGTGACACGCTCCGGATTGCCTTGCCAATGATGGGGGATCTGCGAGGTCGCACCCGGTGCATCATGACGGCAAAGAGAAACCTCACCGATACCGATGCCCAGGCGGTCTTGCAGGTGATCGAAGGGACGGGTTTGACCTGTCTGAATGGGGCTGCCGCGACCAGCACTGACCTGGCACAACTGCTGATCACAGACGAGATCACCGGTGCCGCCACACTGGTGATTGAAGCCCCCGCCACGGCGAAACTGAACGTCGGTGATCTGGTCTGGGATGTCCAGGCCATGCGCGCGACCGGAATTGTCACACCGATCAGCGGCATGCTGACCGTCATTGCTGATGTCACTCAAACCATCACTTGAACGAATTTGACCGCACCTGAACAAACCCGACCGCACCGGACCGAGGCGATCACGCGGCGGGATCGCCTCGGTCCGGTGCTGGGCGAGATCGCCTGGCGAGATCGTGTCGCCAAGGTGAAACCTTTGATCCCCTGCACAAGCCAATCGCTCCGGATGGGGGCCTGAGCGGATCGCTGCTGGCGTGTCTCGGTGGTGAATCCGAAAATTCTGATGATGCAAACTCTCCGTAACGAATCTGATCCGAATGGATGCCATGGAACAATTTCAGCCGCACGAGGGGCCTCAAAAGCGGTTCCTCGAAACCAAAGCCGAGATCGCCCTGTATGGGGGGCAGGCGGGTGGAGGAAAAACCTGGGCGCTGCTGGTCGAGGCGGCTCGTCATATTCAGACCCCTCGATATGGGGCCGTCATTTTTCGCCGAACTTCGCCACAGATCACCAATGAAGGGGGGCTCTGGGATGAATCGATGTCCCTTTATCCCCTCTTGAAAGGTGTCCCCAAACATACGCTGGACTGGCAGTTTCGTCGCGAGGACGGGGAGACCGCGGATATGGCGAATATCGGTTTCCGGCATCTGCAGCATGAGCATGACAAGCTGACCTGGCAAGGTTCACAGATTACCATGCTGGGCTTTGACGAGCTGACACATTTTACCGAGACACAGTTTTTCTATCTGTTGTCACGCAACCGCTCGACGTGTGGAATCAAGCCGTATGTTCGAGCCACCACAAATCCAACCTCCGCTGACGATCCGATCGGTGGCTGGGTGAATCGGTTGATTACCTGGTGGATCGACCCGGCAACGGGGTTCGCCATTCCCGAGCGATCCGGGGTGGTCCGCTGGTTCATCCGTCGACAGGGTCAGCTGGTCTGGGGGGATTCCCGCGAGGCACTGATCCAGAAATATGGCCGCAGCGATCTGGCACCGGATGACCCTCAACAGCCGGTCCAGCCGAAGTCGTTCACGTTCATCCCGGCTCAACTGTCGGACAATCCGACGCTGATGGAGAAAGATCCCAGCTACCGCGCCAATCTGCTCGCCTTACCCGATATCGAACGGGAGCGTCTGGCGGAAGGAAACTGGCATGCCAAGGTCCAGGCGGGAGACTTCTTTAAAGTCGGCAAGTTAGAAATCATTCCGGCGGTCCCCGCCTCTCTGCTTTATTGTCGTGCCTGGGATCTGGCCGCAACGGATGGGAGTGGTGACTGGACGGTCGGTGCGAAACTCGGTGTCGATGCGGCAGGGGTGTTCTACATCGTCGATCTGCGGCGCGGGCAGTGGGAATGCAGTTATCGGGATCAGGTCATCCGCCAGACCGCACAACTGGATGGTGCTTGTCGGATTCGGTTTCCCCAAGACCCTGGCGCGGCAGGTAAAAGTGAATCACAACGTTTGGTCAAAATGCTCGCCGGACGTGATGTAAAAGCGTTGCCGGTGACGGGTGACAAGTCGACACGGGCGATCGGTTTCGCCTCACAGCTGAATGTCGGCAATGTGAAAATGCTGGCTGCAGACTGGAATACAGGCCTGATTCAGCGGCTGGATTTATTCCCGACGAAGGGGATCCCTGATGACGAAATTGATGCGCTGGCCGACGCGTTCAACAACCTGACAACCAAAAAACCACTCGTTGTCGGTGTGTGACGGGTGACGCGAAATGACAGGCGAAATGACAGGTGACACAGCATGAAAACGAACTTTGGGGGAAAGGGGATGGGAATGAAATGGACGGAATGGATCCGGGGATGGTTTCGAG
>JBIKZJ010000632.1:0-2847 GCA_044354755.1 Schlesneria sp.
CTGGGCAAACGGCGATGTTCGCTGAATGAATGTATAAATCGATCGCCGATAGCGATCGTCACCGTGGCTCGTTTTCCAGGTGTTACTACCGTAGGCTTCCTTCGTGACTCGTTCGTCCTGCAGTGGGTAGACACCGGGTCCACCCAGAGTCGTACTCAACAGACCGCTCGTGGCAAGCGTCACATCGCGAACCACTTCGGCAGAAACGCGCAAGCTCACCTGACGAGCCAATAACCGATTGTCGGGATCCCCCCGCTGCAAGTCTGCTCGGGGGAGTGAGGATTGGCAATAACAGGCAGAACTGACCAGCTTGCGGTGGATCGATTTGGTGTTCCAGCCGCGATGGAGATACTCCGAGGCTAACCAATCAAGCAACTCGGGATGTGATGGCCGAGCCCCGCGTGTACCAAAATCATCGGAGGTCGCGACAATTCCGCGACCGAAAAACTCTTGCCACATCCGATTTACCGTGACGCGTGCAGGAAGGGGATTTCCAGGTGACATCAACCATTCCGCCAAATCCCGTCGTGTCCACTCGCCCTGTTTGAGATCAGCAATGGCCGGTGGCAAGCCGGGTTGCTGGGAAAGTAACCCGCTCAGGGGTGCCGGGTCTACCTTTTGGCCACGACTGCGAAAATCCCCCCGTTCATGAACGTAAGTGGGTCGCGGCGAACTCGACCCCCGCATCACCGGAGCCCGTGTGACCACCGTTTCGGGTAGCGATTTTCGGATCGCCACCAGTTGCTGACGCAGTTCACCCAGCCGAGCTGCCGAGAATTGCTTTTCGTCGGTCACCGATCCACGCTCCAGAAAATAGTCGACGAGGTCGTCTTGCTGGCGCGGCGAGCGGCGAAGCCAGGGAAGTTTGACGATCTCGGTCCCTTCCAATTGCCCCTCACCCAAACCTCCGCCCCAGATCAATCCCAGCAGTTCCCACTGTCGATCCCAGACATGGTCTTCACCGGGATGCCCCATGGCATCGAGTAGCTTTTGCTCCCATTGCTTCTGCAACGCCTCAAGCGCCTCGACAAACGGTGCCATCGTATCGCGTCGGCGACGCTCATATTCCGGACGCGTCTTCAGGTAAGCCTCGCGCTCGGCTGCGAGTGGCGCATCCAGATTGATTTCATCGGCACGGTCAAAAAACGCATACAACTGATAGAACTCCGCCTGTGTCACCGGATCATATTTGTGGTCATGACAACGGGCACAGCCAACCGTCAGACCTAGCCAGGTGGTCCCCACCAGCGAGGTTCTGTCGACAACCTGCTCGACCCGATACTCTTCGAGATCGGCTCCCCCTTCACGGTTACTCAGCGTCTGCCGCAAAAAACCGGTCCCGAGCACCGGATCATGATCGCGGATTGGTTCCCCCTCGTCCCGGCGGCTGATCAGGTCACCCGCCAGTTGACACAACGTGAATTCATCAAACGGCAGATTCTCATTCAGTGACTGAATCACCCAGTCCCGATAGCGCCAAGCAAACGGACGAAGTTGATCCGTCAAATGCCCATCCGTATCGCCGTAATGGCAAAGGTCGAGCCACAGCCGAGCCCAACGCTCTCCGTAATGGGGCGAGGCGAGCAGTCGATCAATCACTCGTTCATATGCATCAGGGCGAGTCTCGTGCAGGAATTCATCCCGCTCTTCTCGAGTCGGAGGTAACCCGATCAAGTCGAGTGATACACGCCGAATCAACGTTGTCTGATCGGTCCTCTTCGCCGGAGAGAACCCTGCCGCATTCAGCCTTGCCAGCACAAACGCATCAATCGGATTGTGCGACCATGCTTCCGCCTCGTTCACATCTGGGATGGTGGCAGGAATGATCGGCTGAAACGCCCAGTGCTCTGCCGCAGTGAGCGATAAGTCCGAACCAAAGCGCGAGGCAATCACCACTAACCAGAGCATCTGTCGCGTCGATAACTTCATCGTGGTGTCCCTGTATTCCAGGTCGAAACGACAGGACGCGTCGCTGTATCGTAAAAATCAATCAGCGAATTCGCATGCGTTTCCCATGGGGATGTTGTACCGACCGAGGTACGAGGATTCAATCAGACATTCCACAGACTTTTGTGTTGAGCAGCAGGTCAGTAACATAGCGATCGAAGACTTGCCTTTGCGGGTGTGATCCGATTTTAGTCCAGGAAAAAACCGATGAGTGACCGTCAGAAGTTGATCGAATTGTTTCTCGCCCGCGCCCTGAAGTTCGGGGATTTCACCCTGGCTTCTGGGAAAAAATCGACTTATTACCTCGATGGGAAACAAATCTCGCTGCATTCCATCGGGCTGCGACTGGTAAGTTTGGGACTGCTGGATCTGCTGAACGATGTCGACTATTCAGCGATCGGTGGCATGACAATCGGGGCCGATCCGATTGTCGGGGGTGTGCTGGTCGCGGCTGCCGAACGAGGAGACTCACTCGATGGGTTCCTGGTCCGAAAAGAGCCAAAAGGACATGGAACACAGCGTTATATCGAAGGGCCGGTTCAGCCCGGCGCGAAGGTGGTCGTGATTGATGACGTGGTCACCACCGGTGGAAGTGCCATTCAGGCGGTCGACCGAATCGTTGAATTTGGTTGTGAGGTTGTATGTGTGGTCGGGATTATCGATCGTAAAGAAGGGGGGGCGGCCAACTTTGCGGCGCGAGGACTGCCGTTCCGCTCGCTGTTGACGATCGAAGACTTCGGGATCGCCCCCCCGGTTGCAGGCTGACCCCTGATCAACGTTCAAAAGAAGGGGGAGCGGAATCTTGAGGGATTTTGTTCGTACCATTCGCGATCGCGTTCACTGTCATGAGTGGTTGCAGCAGTCCGCTGCGGCTTCTCCGGGCGTCATTGTTGCTGACGA
>JBIKZJ010000633.1:0-2844 GCA_044354755.1 Schlesneria sp.
AACCAACCGAAAGACGAGTTCATCCCCCGTTCGCCAGCAGAAGGGATAGATATGCGGATATTTTTCATCCGCGACCAGCAGTTGTCGTTCCTTGAGCCGGGTCAGGACCAAGTCGATGGTGGCAGGATCGGTCGCTTCACGTCCGGTGAATTCCCCGAACCCCTCAATGAATCGGCCATCTTCACCCAACGGAGCGATTCCGACCAGTTCTGCGGCCTTACCGAGCTGATGGTCGACATCCCCACAGCCGGGAGCGATATGGACGATACCAGTCCCTTCCCCCGCCACAACGTTGGCGCTCCCTTTGAAATCGCGGCCCCCATCAATGACACGATGGCAGCTGACGCCGTTTTTCTGTTCCAGCTGCGGATCACAAGGGACGCCGCCAGCGATCGTTTGCGCCGGAAGGTCATCGAAGGGACCCAGGTATTGCCAGCCGATCATCTCGGCCCCTTTGAGTGTCCCTTCGATTTCGTAGCCACCAATTTCCTTGAAGAACTGGCCGATGGTCTTGAGCTTGGGAACACCCGCTGGCCACATCCATTCCGGTCGTCCGAATCCTTCTTTGTACTCTTTGGCCAGCCGCTGAAAGTCGAGATTGTCTTTGGCGAAATAATAGATCCCGCCGTCTCGCTTGGACCGGAGCTTGACATAGTCAAGTTCCGGATTGACTGCGGCAGCCACGTTACTGGTCAGGGTCCACGGAGTCGTGGTCCAGATGAGCAGGTATTCCTGATCCTGTCCGGCAACGACGGTCTGCCGCTCTTCACGAACGAGCGGGAACCGCACAAAACAGCTCCGATGCACGGTCAGCTTCCGTCCATCGGCCACTTCCATCTGGCTGTAGGCACTTCCCCCTCGACCGGACCAGGGCATCACGTCATGACCCCGATAGACTTTTCCTCGTTCAAAACATTTCTTGAGGAACGTCCAGATGGTCTCATTGTTTTCCGTCGAGAATGTGAAATAACTCCCCCCCCAATCGGGATTCCCCAGCTTCGCAACAATGGCCTCGGCCGTATCGCGGATCACGGTTTCGGGGAGTTTGGGGGGCGAGAATTCGACGGTCTCATCGGTACCGATGGCGGCGGCCAGTTTCCGCAATTGCTGCGGGTCATCCCATTCCATCCAATAGCCAAGCCGGATCGACTGTTCGGTCTGAATGGCGGCGTATTTGAGTACTCGCTGCTTGCAGGTATGTACGAACTTATCGATCCCGTACGCTTCGATCTGGCTTTTGGCACCGAGTCCCAGTTGCTTTTCGACTTCGACTTCGACCCACAAACCCTGGCAATCGAAGCCATTTTGATGACGCAGGTCGCGGCCATTCATGGCCCAATAGCGTTGAAACGTATCTTTATAAGTACGGCCCCAGGCATGGTGCACCCCCATCGGATTGTTGGCGGTGATGGGCCCATCGAGAAAGCTCCACGGCTGCTTTCCGGCAATTTTCTGCCGCAATTTTGCGAAAATGGCCTGTTGGTCCCAGAGTTTCAGCACCTCGTGCTCACCACGAACGAATTCCGCATCACCGACTTTTTGAAACATCGTCTTCCAAATCCTATTCTGTCCGCGCTGTCCGCTCTGTCCGCAAAAAACCGTCCGTCCGTAAAAAAAGCCAGGTCCTGGTTGCTCAGTATGTCGAGCCACCACAATGCGTTACGGCATCAAAGCCGGCCTCATCCCGTTGCCCCACCCGAGCGAGGCAACCAATCTGACCCGCTTGGCACCGGGCATACCGTCACAGCTTACGCCGGTCGCACATGGTTTATCATAAACAGACCTGGAATCGGAAGAGAGTTGGCCAGTTGGCGCGCTCATGATCCCTGTTCCTTGAGCGACAGTCAGTGGTCTTCGTTTCTGCATGACCGATTCTAACCAATCTCCCACACTTCGTTCCGCAAGTGCGGTCACACCCGCAGAAATCAGGAGAAGTCCAAAAATTGTTGTAATTTTGGGACTTCGACCCTTTTTCTTCCCCGCCTCAGTTTCTCCCGTCAATTCGCGGGTGATGCTTTCACGTATCCGCCTTGGCCGACGGGATCGCGTCGCGAAATCCTTGGCCAGCCGGGCCAGTCCTGCCAAAAAATCCTAAACTTCAATGATTGAAGGAGATGGGACTGGTCAAGCGACTGGCCACGGGTTGGCCAATTGGCCAGCCCGTGGCCAATCCCTCCGAGATTTCTCTTAAACAACAGACCGATTCCCCAACATCGAAATCACCTGCGATATTCCCACATCAACATCAGATTCACACAACATGAAGTGCGACCAGGTAAGAAAGGGGACTGGCTCCGTACTCGGTGCCTGTACCCTTTCTTACCGGCGCGGACCAATAGCGACTGCGAGGCGTTCTCCTCGGTCAGTCTCTTTTCCTCCACAGACTCCGCAGCAGTTTGAGGAAGAACGGGTGTACCCGTTCTTCCGACGCCCACTACGCCGATTGAAGAAGGAACGGGGACTGTCTCAATCCGCAGTGCCTGCCGCCGTCTGTTCGCTCATCAACAACGCCACCTCCCTCCCTTGATCCTCACGATTGAGGGATTTTACAAACAAACGACCCTGTTGTGAGACCAAACATCCAAACGTTTGGAAAGAACTTTCAAAACGGTCGCCCCCAGAACCGGCGGAGAAATCAACGATGTCAGGACTCGTTTCCGTCACTCGACGGCAGCAAATCCTGATTTATTGGAATTTCTCTTTTTTTTCTCTCAATGCAGCCCAGTCTCCACGACTGTGTCCCCATGCTCTCCTGCGTGCATGTCATCTTCACCATTCCCAGCCCGCTGAACAACCTTTGGCAATTCAATCGAGCCCTTTTTTCCGATCTGCTGATGCGTGCCG
>JBIKZJ010000250.1:0-9349 GCA_044354755.1 Schlesneria sp.
CCGATTCACGCTCGTTCAATCGCGACACACTGTTTGCGACACACTGTTGTAGCAGTGAAGAGAGGGGTCGGCAACGACGGGAATGATTTTGCGAACAGGCAGGCGAAAGTTGGCCGAGGTTTCAGAAAAGGCATGCAAGCTGCATATCGTTGCGGATCATGCGGACAACTTGATCCCCTTTTTCAGCGAAAATGCTGCCATCCATTGGATTCGGCTCGCCCTGATTGACGAATGATCTCCATGCAAAATTCGGCGATTGAAATTAATCTGCGCGGTTTCCGTGCTTTGATGCACATTTTTTGTGCTTGCTGGTATTGGCGGTAGGGGTGAACTTCCTGATTGATCGTGGTAAATTTCCGTTCACATTGTAATTCGGCTGCGGTTTAACCGATTGGCATTCTGATTGCTAATCATCTTGACATAGCAGAGGCCTCTCGGCGCTTATCCTTTGTTTTTTGACTGAAAGTACATCTCATGAGTGGTAGCACAGCTCGATTCCAGGCGATCCAGGCAGTTACGAATTACACTCCCATTTCGGCTCCGCTGAATTTTTCGGAGACCCCTGGAAGTGAGCTTTTCGGAACCAATGTTTTCAACATGAAGGTGATGAAGGATCGTCTCCCGAAGAACATTTTCAAGTCTGTGATGAAGACGATCGAGTCGGGTGAGCCACTCGGTGCCGATATTGCCGACACGGTTGCGGCGGCGATGAAGGATTGGGCGATTGAGAAGGGTGCGACGCATTACGCTCACGTCTTTTACCCGTTAACCGGTCTCACGGCAGAAAAGCACGATAGCTTTTTGGCTCCAGACGGTGTGGGTGGGGCGGTCAACGAGTTCAGTGGCTCGGCACTCAGCCAGGGTGAGCCTGACGCTTCCAGTTTCCCTTCGGGGGGAATTCGTGCCACGTTTGAAGCTCGTGGATACACTGCGTGGGATGTGACCAGCCCCGCGTACATTCTGGAAAATCCCAACGGGACCACCCTGGTGATTCCGACGGCATTCTTCTCGTGGACGGGTGAAGCCCTCGACAAGAAGACTCCGCTGCTGCGATCGATGAAGGCGTTGAATATTCAGGCGCAGCGCGTATTAAAGTTGTTTGGGCATAAGAATATTCCGCTGGTGACCGCTTCGGCCGGGCCCGAGCAGGAATATTTCTTGATTGACCGCAACTTCTTTTTTGCTCGGCCGGACCTGATCAGCGCTGGGCGGACCTTATTTGGTGCGATGCCACCGAAGGGGCAAGAGTTCTGTGATCAGTATTTCGGTGCGATTCCCGACCGAGTTCTGGCCTGCATGATGGATACCGAGCGTGAGCTCTTCAAGTTGGGAGTTCCGGTCAAGACTCGGCACAACGAAGTGGCTCCAAGTCAGTACGAGATTGCTCCGATCTATGAAAACGCGAACGTTGCAGCGGACCACCAGCAATTGCTGATGTTGATGCTGAAGAAAGTGGCAGGCAAGTATGGAATGGAGTGTCTGCTGCATGAGAAGCCGTTTGCCGGCGTGAACGGGTCTGGTAAGCACCTCAATTGGTCACTTGGCAATGCCGTCCAGGGGAATCTGCTCGAACCGGGCAAGACTCCGCATGAGAATATGCAGTTCCTGGTCTTCTGTGCTGCGGTGATTCGTGCTGTCCACAAGCACAGCACGTTGCTGCGTGCGGTTGTGGCTCATGCTGGGAACGATCATCGGTTGGGGGCCAACGAAGCCCCACCCGCGATCATCTCGATTTTCCTGGGTGAACAACTCGGTGACGTTTTTGATCAGATTAAGAAGAGTGGTACAGCGGCTTCGAGCAAGCAGGCTGGCTTTATGACGGTTGGGGTCGATACGTTGCCGCCACTCCCCAAGGACGCCGGAGATCGCAACCGGACCAGTCCTTTTGCTTTTACTGGCAACAAGTTCGAATTCCGCGCGGTCGGTTCCAGCCAGTCTCTTTCTGGACCACTGGTGGCCCTCAACACCATCATGACGGAATCGCTGGACTACATCGCGACCGAATTGGAGAAGGCAACCGGCGGGGACCAGGCCAAGCTGGCTGCCGCGGTTCAGGTGCTGTTGAAGTCGATCATCAACGATCATGGTGCAGTTGTGTTTAATGGCGACGGCTATTCGGAAGAATGGCATGCCGAAGCTGCGAAACGAGGATTGCCGAACAATAAGCAGACGATTGATGCGCTGCCGGCGATCACCGATCCTGCGGTGATTTCGATGATGGAAAAGTACAAGGTTCTGACCCCACGCGAAGTCGAAAGTCGGGAAGAGATCTATTTTGAACAGTACGTGCTCACGATCAATCTGGAAGCGCGGCTGACTCACGAAATCGCCAAAACGATCATCTATCCGGCAGCTGTTCGTTATCAGGGGGAACTGGCCGCAGCCGCAGCGAATTGTAAAGCTGCGGGGGTCGAATTTGATTTCTCGCTGCTGAGCAAGCTCAGCAGTCTGATCAAGACGCTGAATGAGAAAATTGCGATCCTGGAAAAACTGAATGACGAAGCGGGGGGTGGGGGACACGGTGTCGCCAATCCCAAGAAGGCTTCTGAGCGTTGTGCCAAGCACGTCAAACCGGCCATGCAAGCGGTTCGTGCAGTGGTGGATGAGCTGGAAACGATCGTTGCTGACGATCATTGGCCACTGCCAACCTATCAGGAAATGCTGTTCATCAAGTAAATGCTGCGGGACGTCTGCTGTCGTCGCAAGGTGGCGAACTTCCGTTGCAAAGCGATCTATGATCCACTGTGATCGACTGTTCCACTGTGATCAAGGGTCTTGTTTGCAGCCAGACCCTTGATTGCTTATGTTTTCTGCGGCCCGAGTCGGAAACGTCTCGGGCTGTTTGTTTTGTTTGCCGATTCCAAGTCACTGGGATCCCAGTCACTGGGATCCCAGTCACTGGGTTCCAAGTTAATTGCGGGCTGAAGTCCGCAGGCGTCGCGCGTGGCTGCGGATTCTTGAAAACGGCAGAAAAGCTCGCCGCAAGTCCCGCCGCACTCGACTTGCCGTGCGGAATTCTGTAACAAACACTACCTGATTTGTGGCGCGGATCCTTCCCTCGAAAGTCTCTTTCATGAAAATCGCTCTCGCTCAACTGAACCCAACGGTGGGGGATCTGGTGGGCAACTGCCAACTTGTGCTGCAAGCAACCGAGCGCGCGGTCGCCATGGGGGCGGATCTGGTCGTCTGTTCAGAGCTTGTTGTCTCGGGGTATCCCCCCAAGGATCTGTTGCTGCGAGAAGGGTTTGTTGAGGCTTGTGATCAGGCAGTCAAAAAGCTGGCGGCAGCAATTCCGGCGGGGGTCGGTTTGATTCTGGGGCATCCCACGCGCGCGAATATTCCGTCGAATCGGATCGCCAACGCAGCCAGTTTGTTGGCAGGGGGGTCGATTCTGGCGACCGTTCATAAGTCGCTGTTACCCAATTACGACGTGTTTGATGAGCGGCGTTATTTTCGTCCTAACGAACAGATTCTGCCCATTTCATTTGGTGGACTGAGGCTGGGGCTTCACATCTGTGAAGATGCCTGGTGGGGCGAGCCTGATACCTTTCATCATACGGATCCGCTCTGTTTTGCTGACCCGGTGACGGAACTGGCGTTGCTGGGAGTCAAGGTGTTCATCAATGTCTCGGCGAGTCCCTTTGCGGTGAATAAAACGGCTCGTCGCGAGGCCATTTTGCGGCGACATTGTTTACGCCATCATTCCCCTTTTATTTTCGTTAACGAAGTGGGTGGTAACGACGATCTGGTTTTTGATGGAAACAGTCTGGTCACCAATGCGGCGGGTGAAAAGGTGCTGCAGCTCAAAGGTTTCGCCCCCGATCTACAAATCGTGGATCTCAAGAATCTTCCGCAACCACTGCCAAAACACCTGGATCCTCCCCCAGCCCAGATGCTGGACGCGCTGATTTTGGGGCTCAAGGATTACATGATCAAATCGGGATTTTCTGGGTGTGTGCTTGGGTTGTCCGGGGGAATCGACAGTACCCTGGCCGCGTATATCGCGGCCGAGGCCTGCGGAGCAGAAAACGTCCACGGGATTCTGATGCCGAGTCGCTACAGTACCGGTCATAGTGTGGACGACGCCGAGGCCTTGGCCAGCCGATTGGGGATTGATGCGCAGGTGATTCCGATCGACTCGGTCCATCGTGCGTATGAATCACTGCCGATTGCGGGGGATGACCTGGCGGCTGTCCCGGCGGGACTGGCGGACCAGAATCTGCAGGCACGGATTCGGGGTGCGATCGTGATGATTCGCAGCAATCAGCATGGTTGGCTGCCGCTGGCCACTGGCAATAAAAGTGAATTGGCGGTCGGTTATTGCACGCTGTACGGTGACATGGCGGGTGGGTTTGCGGTGTTGGCCGACCTGTACAAGAAAGATGTTTATGCCATTTGTCATTACATCAACGACGTGCGGGAACGCCGCGAGGTGATTCCGCAGAACGTGCTGGTGAAAGCTCCGAGCGCCGAGTTGGCTCCGAACCAGTTCGATCAAGATTCGCTGCCCCCCTATCCGATTCTCGATGGCATTCTGGAGGGGTTGATTGAGCGGGAAGAGTCGATTGCGACGCTCAGTAAAACTTATCCACCGGAAATGGTGCGTTGGGTGGCGCAGAAGCTGGACCGAAACGAATACAAACGTCGTCAAATGCCGCCGGGGGTCAAGCTTTCTGCACGGGCATTTGGGAGTGGTCGACGGATGCCAATGGCGGCACGGATCGCTCTGGAGTAGCCCCACGGATTGATTTGGCGTAACGGGAAAAATCTGCGGTCAGCATGGATCAGTTCTGGAGGGAGTCGAGGGGGGTCACGACGATGAAAGATGACAGCGCGCACTTGGCCAAGACGGTACAAAACGGGGGCGTTGGTCGTGGAGCAGCGGTGCCACGACGGACCTGGTTAAAACAGACCATGGGAGCCCTTTTCGCAGCGGGAAGCGGGGCCGGGTTTTATGCCTGGCAAATCGAACCTGAGTGGGTCGAGTTTGTACGCCGTCCGCTGGTGATTCGAGGGCTACCGAAGTTACTGGCAGGGTGTTCGCTGGTACAAATCAGCGACATTCATATCGGGCCGGATGTCGCTGATTCTTATTTGATCCGTAGTTTTGAGCGGATTGCCGCTGAGCAACCGGACGTTGTCGTTTTCACGGGTGATTTTTTGACGCTGCAAAGTAATGGTCGCCCTCCTATCGACCAGATGAAAGTAGTTCTCCGCCATTTTCCTCAGGGAAAACTGGCAACCATCGGCATTCTGGGAAATCACGATTATGGAATTCGGTGGAAGGAGGATCGAGTCGCGACGACCGTGGTCAAACTCGCGGAAGATGCCGGACTGAAGATGATTCGCAATCAAAGTTGTCAGGTAAACGGATTACAGATCGTCGGATTTGATGATTTGCTGGGTCCCAATTTTGGTGGTCCGCAGGTGCTGAAAAATATCGATCTTCATCAGCCAACACTCGTGCTTTGCCATAACCCGGATGCGCTCGATTTCCCGATCTGGAACGGATACGACGGCTGGATCCTTTCCGGACATACCCATGGAGGTCAGTGCAAGGCTCCGTTCCTGCGACCACCGATCGTTCCGGTACATAATAAACGCTATATCGCAGGTGAAATTCCCCTGGCGGATGGGCGTCGCGTGTATGTCAACCGAGCGCTCGGACAGTCGATGCGAGTCCGATTCAATGTTCGGCCGGAAGTGACGCTGTTTCAGTTGGCCAGCGATCTGGCGGGGACACCATCCTCGATTGTGGCCGAGGCCTCATCGAAATCGATTCTGATTGGCTGAGTTGCTTCATCGCCGAAAATCACCATCCTGCGAGTGGGGACATCTCAGGTGGGCCAGTCCTGACCGGGCGGACCAAACCGGGTGCCGACGGGAAATTGTAATCCGAACCGTTCGCCCAGCAGGACACGCAGTTCTTCGGGATCGGTGATGTCGAACCGCTCGAGTATTCTGGCTCCATGCCGATGAGTGAACTCGCGGTTCCAGAGGGAAAGACGGGTCCCATCACGGCGGGCGAGCCCCACAATCAGGTTGAGACGAAACTTGGATTTCGGATGGGTACTGGTCCAGCAGTTTCCGACTTCGCAATCGATTTGCGGCATCTCTTCCTGGGTGAATTCATCAATATCGACCCATTGATCGAGCAGTTTTGCCTGATGAAAATAGCGCTGCAGCGGTGGATTTTCTTCCCAAATAATCCGCCGCGGTTCGTGGGGCGTAGGTTGCTCGACATCCAGCAGATCTAACCGGAATGGTCCTGTGGGGGAAAGCCCGCCAATACCGACATCGACCAGCCAGGGGACATTCAAGATGTTGACTCGCAGGAACAAATGCACCCTGGGAGGTGTCACCTCACGGGGTAGGTTCAGACGAACACGAGCTGACAGTCGCTGGAGGGAAAAGCCAACGGCGGTCAGTACGCGTGCCAACAACGAATTCTGTTCGAAACAATAGCCCCCTCGCCGATTGGTGATGAGTTTACGATCGATATCCTCGTCGGTGAGCGAGATTCCCCGGCCAAGCAGCACATCGAGGTTCTCGAACGGAATGGCACAGGCGTGGGCGAGCATGATCTCGCGCAGAACTTCCAGGGTTGGCGTGCGAGCGCCTTGATAACCGATCCGTTCGAAATAGGGATCCAGATTCATCCACGTTCCCATTCGTCTGCAAAAGGGACATACATTGTGTGATGAACGACGAATCCGGATTCACCGTAAGGACTGTTCCTCGCGGATTGTGCCCCGCCGTCACTGTGTGTCACGCTGTCGCTGTGGCGTACCTCATCAGAAGCTCTATTTACTGCCAATCGCATACAGATGCGTATCTGTACGCAGCAGCACATGCCCGTTGACGAGGACCGGCGAGGCAACGGTCTGTGTCCCATCCAGTTCGTTTTCGGCGAGGATCTTGAATTCATTACCCTGCGCCAGCACAAAGGTTTTGCCATCTTCGCGGGTGAGATAGATCTTGCCATCTGCCAGAACGGGGGACGCACTGAATCCGTGGCGATTTTTTTCCGTCTGACCGGACCAGAGTTTCTTACCGCTAGCGACTTCAACACACGAGAGGACCCCTTTATCGCTCAGGATATAGGCTTTCCCGTTGGCGACAGCGGGGGTTGGGACATCCGAACCATCCCCTTGCTTTTGCCAGGCGACGTGGGTCTTTGTGACATCACCGACTCCCCCCAGTTTCACGGCAGTTACGGTTTCACCACGGGCATAGGGGGCGACCACGACGCCGTCAATGACTGCGGGTGAGGCAATCGAGCGGAAATAGCCATTGCGGGTCGGGTTCAATCCCCCGACATGCCAAATTTCGGCCCCGTTGTCGGTCCGATGAGCCGAGACATGATCTGCACCGAGCACGATGAGTGTCTCGCGACCTTTGTCGTCGATCACGACGGGGGTGGTGTAGCTTTGCGAGGCTTCTTCGGGGGCATCGAGATTACGGTCGACCTTCCAGGCAACCTCTCCGGACCCCTTTTTGAAAGCGACGAGATAGGATCCGCCGGTTTGCATGACGGCGATGATACAAAAGTCCTTGGTGAGGACGGGGGAGGTTCCCAGATCCCACCAGAGGGTATCCTTGCCGAATTTTTCCTGCAGGTTGATTGACCAGAGGGGCTTGCCGGCGAGATCGAGGCTGGCCAGATCGCCACTTTTGAAATAGGCAAAAACCGACGATCCATCGGTGACGCACGAGGAATTACAACCCGACGCCTTCTTGTTTTTGCCGGGGGTTTCGGCACCGACCGTTGCCTGCCACTGCAGTTTTCCGTTAAGGCCGTAAGAGACAAGTGTATTTTTGCCACCGATGCCGCAGGTCAGGAAGATCTGGTCCCCCCAGACAATCGGAGTTGATGAACCACGTCCGGGCAGTTCTTGCTTCCAGGCCACGTTCTCGCTGTCGCTCCAGCGAGTCGGGTAACCGACCCCTTCGGCAACACCGTGAGAATTCGGACCTCGCCAGTTTCCCCAGTTTCCGGCCCAGGCGGGTGAGGCGACCATCAGGGTTAAACTCAGAGCAGCAATCAGTCGCATGGGAATCTCGTCTTTCCATCGCAGGAGTGCATCAACGGCGTGATTTGTCGAAGCTGTTCACTGCATGCTGCGGTACTTGGCCGCATGCGGGGGGGGATCGTAACAAACCTGATGCCAGTCACGATCATCGGTTACCAGTCAGGATTGATCGTATCGAATATATCGCCGAGGGAATCGGGTTCGCAAGCAGGGGTTGGGAGTTCCCGAGGGGTTCCCTTCCAGGGGCTACGGTAGAGGAGACGAAAAAACACAGGCTCGGTCCTCTTGCGAAGACCGAGCCTGCTGCTTAGCGTCATCGTTAGGATCGAAAGGGATCCTGGACGAGACAGTGGCCGTCTGTAGACAGCCCGTCGACCGCTGTCAGACGTTGCCACCTCGCTGGCGTTTACTGTCGGAATCCACTAGATCACCTCCCTTTCATGAAAAGGTCACCCGCTTCGGCTGGACAGCCAGTGCCAGTCACCTCGCGGCTTGTCATGCCCTGTCGCGTACGTTGCCGCGACCCACGGAAGGATCATTCCCCGAAAGCTCGGTTTCGGCAAGGGAAAAAATGAAAAAAAACGCCATTTTTCAGAAAGTGGCGGGGATGAGAAGTCTGTGCGGATTTGTGCGGCATGGGGGTGTTTCGACCGTCCCTGATGCGATTCCAGCCCAATAATCACGAGCTTGCGATGCTTCTGATCGAAGTCCATTTCCAGTTCCTGCAGTTTTTCCATGACCGTATGATCGACGAACTGGGTGGCGGAGAGGTCGAGGATGTCAGAACGGTCTGCAGCGATCGACAGGATCATTCTTCGCAATCCGATCCAGGTACTGAAGTCCGCCGCGTTTTTCACCGTGACCAGAGTAGTTCTGCGATCGGGTTCTGTGACTTCGATATCTGGCGTAAACAATGAGCTGATTGGTGCACCGTGATAGATATGAAGTGCGGCTTTGACCGCAATTCCAATTCCGACACCATTTAACAAGTCGGTTGCCAGGACACCAATGATGGTCGCAACGAAGATCGCGAGTTGTTCACTGCCAACCCGATATCTGTGAATGAATTCCGGGATAGCCGCTCGCTTTGGCGATTCCCAGACGAAGCGGCATCGCGATCAGAAAGACCAGGAATCCAGATTTGATATCCGCCGAGAAATTCTCACGGAAACCGGATATCCCAGGTTTTGGAACTGCCTTGGGTGCCTGTGACATATCGTCTGTGCTTTCCGTTCGGACGGGGCTCACCTGAAGAATCGAATTCTGCTGAATTCGTTCCCAGCTCATCCTCACATTGTCGCGAGTTTAGAGGCTGT
>JBIKZJ010000634.1:0-2833 GCA_044354755.1 Schlesneria sp.
TGCGTCAGGCGTTCCGTCAGGTGATGGCGATCGAAACCGCTGCCGGCGAAATGCTGTTGTTCGGGGCGAATTCCGACGAGGTCTTTATTCCCGGTGGAATTGCGGCACGACTGGAATTACCGCATGTGCTCAAGGTTCTCTCCCGCAGCGGTTTGGACTGGTCGACCCTGCTGAATCAGCCCGCCTATGATCACGAGGCCCTGGGAGAAATCTGCGGCGAATCCCGTCAGTCGGCGAACTCGACATTCAACGGGTTGCTCGGGGGCCAGGCTCCGTGGGAAGTGATGCGTTGGGGCAACAAGTTGATGGAAGTTCAGGCCAGCCTCACCACCACCCGTTTAACGAAAGCACCCTTTTGGACCGCACCTGCCGATGGCGAGCCCCATTCGCTCGATCAGGAAGTCACGTTGTCTCGCCGTTCCCGTCTGGTGGAATGGTTGGGTGATGCGCAAGTGTCGCTTGAGCTTTTACGCCGGTTGAACGAAGTGACGACCCAGCAAAAGCTGGTTCATGAAAATCCCGATGCACACTGGTGGGAATATCGCAAAACGTTACGTCAGCAGTTACAGGAACGACCACGGACCCTGGTCCAACAGGTGAAAGCGATCGAGGAAAAACGGACGCTACACCCTGAAGACATTCGGCGGCGGGATTATTTTTCGGTGTTGGGGAATGCTGTCCAACGGGAAAAACCGACACGCGAACAGGTTGCTGCGGTGGAAGAATATCTCGAACCATACGATCCGCTCCTCAGTTATTTTGCCAAGCAGGAAATTGCGGATCTGCTAGCGCGATGCGATGAAGATGCTGCACAGGAACTGACTTACCGGCTGCATGTGATCTTCTTCGCCCCGACGCGTGACGCCTCGGTGCGGAATGTGGCCACCGCACTGGAAACACTGGTGAAACACCCCGAAGCGATTCCGAATGACTCGACCCGTTTTGATGTGCTGAACGGACTGGTGCAAACCCTGCGAACTCGCTGGGAAACGCGACAATTTATCACCGAAACATCGACTCGGAAGGTGCTGGTCGATGTCGATCAAAGCCTGATTGCGATCGAGAACGGGGTCAGCTCGTTAAACGAAATTGCCGCGTCAGCGGGGGTGACGGAAGCGGAATGGGAGATTCGCAAGCAGGTGATTGAACGACTGCTATTGCGTCCGCTCCGATCTTATCGAGCCGAGATCAAAGGGAGACAGGATCGCAGTCAGCTGCATGCGCGTGCGGTCTTTGCGGATGCCGAGCGGGTCGATGAACAGCAGGAATCGAAGGCTCCATAAACGGTAGGACATTCCAGGTGTGCAATCCTGTTTTGCGGGACCTGGGCCGCAGCGTCCAAATGCTTGCCAGCGATCCGGTTTTTTTCGGCGTGCGTTCGCATCCGTTACAGCGGTCGACCGTTGAACCGCCGCAAAGTTTCACCACGCCTCGAAGAGAAGCGCGTCAACCGGCGCCTCGGCACCAACCCGAGACTTCCGCCACAGCGGGAATCCATTCGCCGGTCTCGCGTTTCTGTAATTCTGCTGACGGTCACAAGCCAGCGAAATCCTTCCCAATGGTCCAAGCACATGGGCTCGAATCCACCCGGACAGAAACCCGCCAAAACGGAACGACAAATCCCGAAAATCGGCAAAATTAGGGCGAATTCGCGTCAAATTGCAGCTCCGCAAAGAAAGTCTCTTGACGGACGTGATCAATCTGGGAAATGGCGATTTTTCCTTTTTCAAGGAAAAAGAAAATTCTTTTTTGAAAACAAAGAATTCTTGATGTACGGAAAGAGAACCTTGCGAGTATCCCCAATAGAGCACCTCTCTGTCGGTTGGCCGTGTGATGAGGGGGATTCGTTTTGCTCACAATTTCTGTGAGGTGAGGCGACGTGACGTGTCGATCAAAACGATTCCGCGATTTCCAAGCTGACGGAAATCGTTTTTCGGAGAATGGCCAACCGCAGCGATACGCATGTAACGTCGAGTTATTGCAAGCAGTGACTGCGCATCACCATCATTTGTTTTGGGGATCGCTTGCAGTCGCAACCACTCAGCGACCCCGGAAAGGGATGTTATGAAGAATTTCTTGTCCGCATTGTCAATGTTTGCCCTGGTGGCGATCGT
Organism: Schlesneria sp.; assembly: GCA_044354755.1. Classification (GTDB taxonomy): domain Bacteria; phylum Planctomycetota; class Planctomycetia; order Planctomycetales; family Planctomycetaceae; genus Schlesneria. The sequence continues at coordinate 2,115 of JBIKZJ010000634.1, forward strand.
CAATGGCACCGCGTCTGCGTCGCTAATCGTTGGCACCCCGACAGGTCCGGCACCAGGGTGGCATTTCCGTGTGGATTTTGTGACGTCAAGTGCCACCACGGTAACCAGCAGTGATCTCTCGAAGTACGACAGTTTCGTTACCACGAGCCCGGACGGTGCGACGGATAACGGTCCCCTGATCTCATCGCAAGCAATCGTGACCAACAGGACTCCCAAAGCGAGCGACGACAACGGCGCAGGCACACCCTCCACCACCACCCCCACTGTCTTTTTGTATGCCACGAAGGTGAGTGAGGGAAACTTGTGGAGCGGTCAGACGTCGAACGCGATCGATCGCATCATCAATGGAAGCGTGTTACAGGGTGCAGCAACGTCAGGAGCCCGTTTTGACGACAATACGAGTGAAAATGGTGTTAATGATGATGGTATGGGAAGATCCTCTGTAGCGAACGGGAGCTCTGTGGCTAAATGCGGTGCATGGATCCAAAATAGTTTCAATGCCTTGGCTGCTCCTCAGCAGCCCTATATCATCCGTGAAGTAGCAACAGCCCCATCATCCGACCTCGAACCGTCAACGGTGATGTTAGCGGGCCTGAGTGGTCTGGGCGGTCTGGTTGCTTTGGCGTATTCGTTCAAACGCAAGCGGAACTGATGTCGGCGGCATTGGCCACTGAACCGATCAATCACGGACGGTTTGGATGTCCGTGATCATGGGAATG
>JBIKZJ010000635.1:0-2829 GCA_044354755.1 Schlesneria sp.
GAAGTTCCCATTAGCCCCAAAACCGAAAGCCTGCTGGTTCGTGCCGTCAGCTCGGATGACGAATCGCAACCACGGGAAACCCCATGGAACCTGAAGGGATATCAGTACAACGGCTGGCATCGAGTTACCGTGAAGCCGGCGAGCTGAGGTAAATCGGATTCGACAGAATCCAGATCCGGTCTTCCCCACCCAGTTTCAACCAAAGCTCTACCCGGTAGTTTCCGGGGGTGGTCGCATTCGCGGTGAAGATGGCTCCATCTGTTTGAAGAATGATTTCTCCGTTCCGAATCAGTCTCCAGCGCGCGGGTAGTGGGGACACCCCTGTCAGCGTCAGTCCCTCGTTCCAGGCCAATTGGCTCCCCATCTCGAACCGCGACTCGCCCGACCGCAGGGCATAATCAAAGCCGGTGGCGTCTGCCATCCAGTCGAAAGCGACGAAAGCCCGACCATGATTCAGGGCATCCCAGACCGCAGGCTGGGAAAGTTCGGTCAATAACAAATGAGTTCCGACGTGCCGCAGGCTGTTTTCATAGGGGTCGAGTTGCATCTGAAAGAGTGTCGTGCCAACTTTGGCTTCGGCGGGGATTGGCTGCAGAATCGCGAACGCACTCTTTTCCAAGAGCAGTAATTGCTTACCCAGCCCATCTTCAACGCGAACTTGATCCTCGTCTGCCAAGCGAACGGTCAGACCAATATTCTGATGCGCATCATTCGCGGAAACACCAGTGTGCGGAGCCTGTTGGCATAACTGGTCCCAACGCTTGAGATAATCCCCCGGGTAATCCTGCAGCGATGAAAGCGCCTCTTGCGGATATCGCTGATACATTTCACCCGCTTTCAGTAGCCAGAGCGGGTTTTTCATCGAGCCCAGCAGGCGCTTTTCGTCTTTCACATCGGCGTGCGTGTTATAGATTTCGACCCCAGTCAGTCCCTGAATTTCCCAATCCATTCGTTCTTCGAGATGCGACAGAAAAGTGAGTCCCTCACGGCCACGAACAATCTCTGACAACTCTTGCGCCTTCGCAGTGGTGAACTCTTTGATGCTTTGTCGGGGATAGACCAGCATCCCCGTCGATTCTGCTCCGGGAATCAGCAGGATCCCCTCTTTCAGCCCCTGGTGCCCATCCAGCCACACGTCGTAATGAGCAGCAGGATGTTCCGTGAACATCAAAATGTCGGTTCCGGCCGCTTTGGCCGCTGCCACGATGTCATCAATCTTGCCGCGACTATCATGCGAGAAGGCCGAATGGACATGCAGATTGGCTCGGTATTCACGCAGTGGTCCGGACCGGGTGAGTCCCTTTCGTTCCTGCTGGAACCGCAACACATCCTTGTGCGTCGCTTCCAGTCGCTCGGGGGTCAACCGGTCGATCGCATCCAGGGCCTCGGCAATCCCGCAGCCGAATCCCGCGAGCACGACTGCCAGCAGGCAACCCGGCAAAAACCGGCTTCGAGACCAGCGGTCAGCGGCATGCGAAGTGGGAAGACGCGATTGGCGAGAGGGGTTTGGGCAAGTCTGACGGGACAACGGCATCATGGCTCCAGGTGCTGACGGGTGGTCGACGCGATGATTTTGACGAGTGGAGGAACGTATCATGTTGTTGCTTGTGGGCTTTCAAGTTGATCCAGTCGCGATTGCATCAGATCCGCCACAGCCATTGAATCCGGGTGATCTTGACCTCGCAAGGCGGCAATCACTTTTGTTTGTCGCCCAACCGGATGATTCTGACTCATCTTACACTTCCCCTCAATCCGCTCGATCTCGATCCGAAAACCAACAATCTGTGAAACCATTCGTTCGGCGAACGTGGTAGAGGGATCGAATGACCACGGATCAGGCCGCGACCGTTCATAATAGTCGGTCATCCGCGACACAATCTGAGCGAGACTGGCGGCGTCATCGATCCGCTGCAGGATTCCCGTCACATGCACCGCGACATAGTTCCAGGTCGGCACGACATGTTCCGCTTCGTACCAACGAGGGGAAATATCAGCATGAGGTCCGGAAAAGATCGCCAGCACCCGTTGGCCGTCTCCCTGATCAGACTGCGGATTGGCCAAGGCGAAATGCCCGATCAGTGTCCCTTGCGGCCCCGACTCACGATCCAATAGCAGTGGTAAATGCGTGCCGAAGGGGGCGTCTGCTCCGGTCGAAACCAGCACTCCAAAACTGTGCTGTTCGATGAAATCGTGCAAGATTTTCAGGTCGGTTTCGTGAAATGCGGCCGGAAGATACATCAGAGGGTTTCCTCGCCCCCCGTGAGGGAGCAATCCCGTTTTGCGTCACGAAAATTGAAGAAGATACGACACTTTTAGCATCCCCGACTTAGAACTGAATTTTACAAGACAGGGGCCGTGGCGTCCAATGCCATTCAAGGACGTGGTTTTTCCTGAACCACGTCCGCATTCGTTGAGCCGCCTCACTGCTCGGCCGCCTCAAAGCTTAACCGCGCCTTGAAGAGAAACGAGTCAAACGAAGTTACTGACAACCCCGAGGTGTCATCGCACATCGGAACTTTATCCCATAAATCGGACGATCGACTTCCGCCACAGCGGGAATCCATCGGCCGTTCTCGCGGTGCGAGAATTCGGCTGAGGGTAACAAATCAGACAAGTTCTTCCCAGCTGTCCAACCTCGTAAGTTGGAATCAGCCAGGACGGAATCTCGCTAAGACCAACAGAGAAGTCCCGGAAATTCACAAAAAACCGGCGAATTCGCGTTAAAGTATATCTCCGCAAAGAGATCACCTTGCCGGACGTAAAAATAGGGGAATGGCGCATCCAGATTCTTCCCATATTTTTTATTTATCAATGTGTAAGTGGTGATGT
>JBIKZJ010000636.1:0-2824 GCA_044354755.1 Schlesneria sp.
CGGAAGTCGCACGAGTAAGCACAGACACAGCCGGCTCCAAACGCAACACCGTTCACCGCAGCGATGAAAATCTGCGGCAGACGTTCCCAGGCCAGATACAGGGATGCCTGGCGGTGACTCAGCGAAGTGGCTTCGTTTAAATCGAGTGTCCCCACTTCCCGGACATCGTCACCCGCACAGAACGCCTCGCCCGCGCCGGTGAGAATCACGATCCGAATTTCGGGGTGACCCGCCAGCCAGCAATTGACCTGCTCCCAATCGGCGGTCATCTGTCGATCCACCGCATTCAGCTTGGCGGGGCGATTGAGTGTCACCGTGACGAGGGCCGCATCCCGTTCCACCACGAGTGTTTTCAGGGGTGGTAATTCGGCCGGATTCGGTGTTTGCGGGAATGGCACAACCAGGCCTCCGTTCATGGTGCGGGTTTTTTCGTTCAGCCGGGCTGCGAATCGTTCGGTCAAAATGACCGCCCGACGATGAGTCCCTCGACCAATCTGTTCTCGTTCATCAAAAGCGGTAATCTCAAAATCGACCACACGGCCATCGACCTTGGTGACTTTCGCCTCTGCGCGGACTAGCGCGTGAAGCGGGGTCGAAGCGAGATGCTCGACCGACACGGTCACTCCGACGGATTCTTCGTTCGGATCCAAAAACGGCAGCAATGCCCGTCGTGCGGCGTGCTCCATCAGATTGATCATCGAAGGAGTCGAAAAGACGATCGCACCGTTGGCCTGGGATTCCCCAAGATAAATCACGTCCGATCCACCCACGAGAAGATCCCGTTGCCCGGTGGCACCTACCTGTAGACCTGCCTTCATAAGACCTCATTCAATCCCGTCAGGATTCGCGCTGTGATTTTGTGTCCACGTCTGATGCCGTCTACGATTTGCCCGAGTCTCGTTCCAGTCGATCGAGTGCTCGCAGCTTACGGTCTGCATCAAATGTCGGCGGCGGCAACGAGGCGGCCAGTTGCAGGACCTCATCCGGCGAGATGTCCGCCCGTGGAGAACCGACCCCGCGAAAGACGGGTAACGATTGTCTCAGGGCAATGATTTCGCGGCGAGTACGACCCTTCGGGGCATCCGGCCAGCGATCGGGCTGGGGAGTCCAGTTGAAGAACATCGGCACCACCTGCTGCATGTATTTCCAATAACCGGGGTTATCGGTTTGTAACACAAACATTCCCGTAGGAATCAGCGACCGATGCACCAGCGAAAGGAACTCGGGCGTGATCAATCGTCGATGGACCTGATTCGCCTCGTAGTACGGCTGGGGATGATAAACGTGGATTTCCGCGATTGACGCGGGGGCGATATAGTCGGCTAAGAGTTCGCGCCCCCCAATCACGGCAAAGCGGACATTCGTCAGTCCTCGCTGATTACCGCGCCGAGTGGCATAACGGATTACGACGGGGAGCACATCCGAAGAGAGATGATCGACGCCTGGTCTCCAGACGGCCGAGGCGAGCGTCGAGCGACCATTGCCACAACCGATGTCGAGCATGATCGGTGCTGTCCGACCGAAGATTTCGGCGAAATCAAGCGGGCCGGGTGGAGGAAGTTTTTTGAGCGCCGTCTGCGTCCATTGTTCGGGAGCGAGAATATCACCGGGAACGGGGACACCAAACTCACGCTCAATCTGACGACGCGGGGGCGCGAACGGACTGTTGACGGGGAACGGTTTCTTTCCAGCGGACACGGTATTCTTTCCTGTAAGTCAAAAGGGTCGGAACCTGGCGATTCTCGTCCGACCTAGAATCCTTCTCCGGTGGTGAAGGGACGACTCGGTGGACGGCCAATCTGAACCTGACGAGCCTGCCGTTCAGGCGCCCGGCGTTCAATTCCGCTTTGAGCCATCGAATTCAACGCCCCGCTGACAACTTGGGCCGTCGCATTCACCAGCACCCGCGAGACTGCCGGATTGTTCAATGCTTCCATCACAACCTGTGCCCCCTGGACCGAAACTGTTTCGGCCCAGGTCGGTTCAAATTGCTGTTGCCGCCGCAGAATTTGCCAGAATTCTTCTGGTTTGGTCAGCCCCTGCAAATAGCGCTGAATTTCGGCAGTTGTATTGAGGCCATCCGCAAAGGAACTGCGAACCGAATCAAAATTATTTTGCCGGAACCGGTTCACAACCAGGTCCATCCCCCCTGCTAACTCGTCAGACTTTTTGCGGTCGAGTGTTACGGCGCTGATTTGTGGTTTGAGTTGCTCAATCTGTGCGGTCAATTCGGCGATGCGGGCGACGATCTCGTCATCACGGGGATCAGGGGTCCGCTGGGCTCGGGTCTGCAGCACACCGGATTCCGTTTGACTGAGAAATAATTCAAATTTCTGAATCGCCTCAGCGTGGAACTTACTCTGCTTCTGATCGAGCTGTTCCAATTCGGTATCGACGGCGAGTTGTTCACGGCGCGTCGTTTCCAGCGTGGTCACCACTTCATTCCGTTTGGCTCCCAGCTTGCGCCCTTCCTCGAGCACGGCGGTCAGTCCGACCGCATCGGTGTGCCGATATTCAATCCCCTCGATTTTTTCCATCAGCGATTTGAATTCGGCCTGCCGCCTGGCGACTTCTTCGGACATCAATTTCGGTGTTGTCCGCAAGAATTCGTATCCGTTGCGGGCCTTGGGAAAGTCGATCAGTTTGGCGACCCAGCGATCCAGCGACTTGGTCAATCCTTTTTCTTTGTAGTCGGATGTCGCGTATCCACGACGATAAAGATACTGGAACAGCGTACTCTGCTCGTACGGGGGAAGTTTTTCTTTTGCCGACGACTGTAACTCGTGGACACGAGCTTCATTTTGCTGGAGCCGCGCTTCCATCT
>JBIKZJ010000251.1:0-9302 GCA_044354755.1 Schlesneria sp.
CTCGATTACTACGACACGACGATGTTGCTGGATGTCAGCCTGGAAACAAAATCCAAAATCGAGGTGACGCAAAAGATCCAAGAGCAGGAACAGGTTGTCGCGGCAGCCCGGACGGCCTTCCAGGCGATCAAGGGGACCCCCGAGGGGATGGTCAAGGATGAAAACGGAAAAACCCACGAGCAGATTGCTCGTCAAAAACTGACCAAAGCCGAGCAGGACCTGGGGGGACTGAAAGATCCAGCAGCTTATGGAAGTGTCACCTATGGGCTGCGCGAATCCAAAAAGATCGCCGATACAACGATCCGTATTCGGGGTGAAGCAGAAAAACAGGGGCCGACCGTACCGCGTGGATTCCTCAGTGTCATCGAGTATCCGGGTCAACCGAAAGTCAATCCCAGCCAGAGTGGACGACTCGAACTGGCGCAGTGGCTGACCAGTGACCAGAATCCCTTAACCCAGCGGGTCATCGTCAATCGGATCTGGCAGCATCTGTTCCAGCAGGGGCTCGTCACCTCGGTCGATAATTTTGGTGTGTCCGGAGATCGCCCCTCGCACCCCGAACTGCTGGACTATCTCGCCAGGGAGTTTGTACAGGGGGGCTGGTCGGTGAAAAAACTGGTGCGCACGATCGTGCTCAGCCATACCTATCGGCTGAGTGCGGATGGCTCGGCAGCCAATCTGGCGGTAGATCCCGCCAATCGACTGGTCTGGCGGCACACCCCCCGACGACTGGATGCCGAAGAAATTCGTGATGCCATGCTGGCGACTGCCGGAAAGCTCAAGCGGACTCGTCCCGAAGCCTCTCCCGCCAGTCGTTTTAAGGTGATTGAAATCGGGAACACAAGTCCCGAGGCAAAACGACTGCACGAAGCGGCCCTTGCGAGTGAACATCGAAGCCTGTTCCTGCCATTGGTGCGAGGAATCACCCCCCGCGCGCTGGAAGTCTTTGATTTTGCCGAACAAGGGATGGTGACGGGAAGTCGTGATTCGACGACGGTTCCGACCCAGGCACTGTACCTGCTGAATGACCCCTTCGTCCGCATGCAGGGACGAAATTTTGCCAGTCGGCTGTTATCGAATGCCGAGCAATCAGATCCCGACCGCGTCCAGCAGGCATATCAGTTTGCCTTCAATCGACCGGCGACGGAAATCGAAGTTGGGCGGGTGCTGAGCTACCTTGAAGAATTCACCGAAATGATTCGCGAAACACAAGAGCCGGTTTCGGCCCCGGCTTTGGTAACGACTGAAGGGCCCGCTGTTCCTGCCGTCGTGGTAAACGGTGAAGATCCGCAGCCAGCGGGGTCGGCGACCCCTCCCCCGAAAAAATCGTCACCCCGTACGGTCCTTCCTGCTGGCGAGAAAGCCGAGGGAGGGGATGCTGCGAACCCTAACCAACAAGGGATTTCGAGTGACCCGCGGCGAGCGGCCTGGACCAGTTTTTGCCAGGCGTTACTCGGAACGGCCGAGTTTCGCTATCTCCAATAAACCGCCTGAGCCATCAGCCTTCCTTGACCGAATTCAGCTCAAGTTCCCCTGTAACGGAAGATGGTATGACACAGTTCCACCGACAACCTGGTTTCGCTCTCGATGCTTTCTCACGTCGAGACGCTTTGAAGACCGCCAGTGCGGGATTCGGTTATCTTGCACTGGCGAGTCTGCTGCACGAGTCGTCTGCGAAAAATCTGCTGGCCAGCCAGGATCTGCGGGCCAGCGGTCTACTGGGAAGTGGTCCATCCGGACATGGTCCCTTGGCACCCAAACCTCCCCAGGGACGGGTCAAAGCCAAACGGATTATCTTCCTCTTCATGGAAGGGGCGACATCGCAGGTCGATACGTGGGACTATAAACCGAAATTACAGGCGGATGACGGAAAAATTGGTCCGGGTGGCGGGACATTAACCGCATCCAAATTTCCGTTCCGCCAGCATGGACAAACGGGAACGTGGATTTCGGAGCTGTACCCGCACATGGCACAGCACGTGGATCAACTTTGCTTTTTGCGCGGCCTGCATACCGACACACCGGCCCACCCCCAAGCGGTCATTCAATTGCATACGGGGACGGCACAGGCCCAGTTGACACGCCCTTCCATGGGAGCGTGGCTGATGTACGGTCTGGGGACCGAGAATCAGGATCTGCCAGGGTACATCACGATCAATCCCCCGCCAAATTTCGGCGGGTCAATCAATTTTGGTAACGCCTTTCTCCCCGCTCATTTTCAAGGAACAAAGATCAATGACAACGGTGATCTCCCCAACTTGAAACCGCAAACCACCCGTTCGCTCCAGCGAAAACAGATCGATCTGGTGCAGGCGATGAATCGGGATCTTGCCAGTTCTGCGGGGGCACCCGATCAACTGGACGGGGTCATTCAGTCTTATGAACTTGCGTTCAAAATGCAGGGGAAAGTTCCCGAGATCCTGGATCTGTCCCGAGAACCGCAAGCGGTTCTGGATGCCTATGGTGTGAAGCCGGGACCGGAAGGGGCTTTTGCGCGCCAGTGTCTGATGGCACGTCGACTCAGTGAAGCGGGGGTCCGTTTCGTCGAAATCTGCCAAGGTGGCTGGGACCATCATTCGAACTTGCATCAGGGACTCATCAAAAACTGCAAGGCGACGGATCAGCCAACCGCCGCGCTGCTGGCGGACCTCCAGCAGCGTGGACTGCTGGACGAGACGCTGGTGCTGTTTGGCAGCGAGTTTGGACGACTCCCGACGGCACAAGGGGTTGATGGACGCGATCACAATATCACCGGTTATCCGATGTGGCTGGCGGGAGCCGGTGTGAAGCCCGGTTTTTCCTACGGTGCTTCGGATGAATACGGAATTCATGCCGTCGAAGGACAAATGCATACCACGGATCTGCATGCCACACTGCTGGCCCTGATGGGACTGGATCATGAATCCTTAACATATCGTTACGCGGGTCGTGACTTCCGGTTAACCGATGTGCAGGGAAATGTCGCGCGAGAAATTTTTGCGTGACGATCAAGAAATCGGTGATCCCGAGAAAATGATGGTTTTCAAGGGCCAAGCACGTGAGCCACTTCGTATCCATTTCGGGTAACCGTTTGCAACAAACGCTTGATGCAGATCAGTTCATCTCGGTATGCTACCGTCCGTTTTTGAGCAATCTCTTTGAATCTTGGATTTTCCTGGAATCGGGTTTCCCGTTTTTCGCTTCCGCTCGTTTTCAATATTTTTGATTTGAAATCCCGTTCTCAAGGACCCGTTTGATGCCGATTCGTTTTAAGTGCAATTTGTGTGGCAAGGCGTTGAAAGTTGATGAATCCAAAGCAGGCAAGCGCGTGAGGTGTCCGGGATGTACTGAAGTCATCCTGATTCCGAAACCCGAAGAAGAATTGGTCGAGGTGGAATATGAATACGACCAGCAGGAAGACCAGGACGACGAGAATCAGGACGACGACGACGACGACGACGACGACGACGATCGCAATCCGTTTCGGGGACCTCGAAGCAAAGGGACAAAAGGGACAGCAGTCAAGAAAAAACGATCAAGCGGGGGTCGTCAGCGGCTATCGAGTCCCCTAAAGCGATTGCGCGGGGCGTTTTTGGATTTTGGGGTGGTGCTGCTGGTGGGCCTGATTCCGTTTGGACTTGCGGTGTATATTGGTTCAGGTCAAAAAGGAAGCTCATTGGCATCCATTTTCATCTTGATCGGGATGCTCGGATTACTGGGGACAGCGGTCGCGAACCTCTATCTCTTGGCAACGCAGGGCCAATCGATTGGGAAATTGCTCTTGAAGATGCAAGTCGTCGACTATGAGAACGGGGGGCCGGCCGGATTCGTCAAAGTCTTTCTGCTGCGCGGAGTCGTGAACGGAATCCTGGGTATAGTTCCCTTTTATGGTTTAGTAGATCTTTGCTTTATTTTTGGCGAAGAACATCGATGTCTGCACGATCTCATCGCAGGGACAAAAGTTGTCGATATCGATTGACCGCGCACCGCTTCAGGCCGCGAGTCGTTCAAGTTGATGCACTCGGATTTTGCAATGACTCGAACCACTTCGAATTCATGACAGATGGATTTTGCATTTGTTCAGATTTGAAGACGAGGAATTGAACAGAAGGGAACGAAGGGAACGACAGTATCGTACTCGTCAAGTTGATGCCGGTCGGGTTGAGGAAATCGGACTGAATCTTTGCGGTCTCTTCGTAGTCGATAGGGAGTTCTGATGGGCCAGTACCGGTTGATCTTGTGCTTACTGCTCTGGCTGCTGCTGGTTCCTCGTGGGGTCACTGCCGAGGGCTTGGAAAAACTGGCCTACAATCATCCGGGGCTCACCGTCGATCTGGGGGTCGGCCTTTGGGCTTGGCCTATCCCCTGTGATGCCGATGGGGATGGTGATTTTGATCTCATCGTCTCGTGCCCCGATAAACCTTCGAATGGTGTCTGGCTGTTCGAAAATGTCACCGGTGACACTTCGACCAATCCCCTTCCCGTGTTTAAGCCCGCCCGACGGTTGAGTTCCACCGTACACTACGTCATGCCGAGCTACGTTGCTGGATCCTTACGCGTCCTGTCACCGGGGTTCGAGTACCCGAATTTTGTGAAGACCGGACTGCAGGAACGAGTCGAACTGTCGGTCCCCCCCGATTTCTATCGACCACAGTGGACCCAAGCCAAAGGCCCAAAGGTTCGTCATCGTCAATGGCGATACGTTGATTACGACGGTGATGAGGCTCTTGACTTGATGACCGGCATCGAAGACTGGAGCGATTACGGCTGGGACGATGCCTGGAATTCCGAGGGCCAATGGAAGAATGGTCCGCTGCATGGACTGGTGCTGCTCCACCGCAATACCGGAACAACGGCGAGTCCTCGGTATGAGCCCCCGGAACCGCTTCACGCTGCCGAGCAGCCGATCGATACCTTTGGTTGCCCGTCGCCCAATTTTGGTGACTTTGACGGCGACGGAGATCTCGACCTGTTATGCGGCGAATTCCTGGATGGCTTTACCTATTTTGAAAATGTGGGGACGCGAACAAAACCCCGATATGCAGCTGGTGAGCGAGTTTCCCTGCGCGAGGGGACACCCTTAACCATGGACCTGCAGATGATTGTTCCGATCGCGTTTGACTGGGATCAGGATGGAGACCTGGATCTGATCGTCGGAGATGAAGATGGGCGAGTCGCGTTCGTCGAAAATATCAGCGCGACAGTCTCTCGCGAACACCCGCGTCAAAATGGGATGCCGCATCAATTGGTCTTCGCACCACCCCGTTACTTTCAACAGCAAGCCGATACCCTGAAATGTGGTGCCTTGGCGACCCCGTTTGGAGTGGACTGGGACGGCGACGGAGACTTCGACCTCGTCTCAGGCAATACGGCGGGATACATCGAATTCTTCGAGAATCTGAGTGGCCGGGGAGTTGCACGACCCAAGTGGGGGGCTCCGCGTAAGCTGGAAGTGGCGGGCAAAGTGTTTCGTATCATGGCAGGGCCGAATGGAAGCGTACAAGGTCCGGCCGAAGCGAAGTGGGGGTATACGACGTTGAATGTTGCCGACTGGGATGGTGACGGTTTGCCCGATATCCTGCTCAACTCGATTTGGGGACGAGTCCAATGGATGAAGAATGTCGGCACGCGAACAGAGCCCCGGTTTCAAGAGATCCAGGCCATCGAAGTTGCGTGGCGAGATGTTCCACCCAAGCCAACCTGGACCTGGTGGAACCCGGTCGGAAACGAGTTGGTCACACAGTGGCGAACGACCCCCGTGGTGCATGATTTCACCGCTGACGGGTTACTGGATCTGGCGATGCTCGACACCGAAGGTTACTTGGTTTTATTCGAGCGATTCCGACAGGACTCGCATCTCGCCCTGAAGCCCCCCCAGCGTCTGTTTGCCGACGGCGACGGAAACCCGCTCCGCTTCAACGCCCGGACGGCGGGGGGAAGTGGCCGCCGCAAAATCGCGGTCGTTGACTGGGACGGCGACGGGAAGTTCGACCTGCTGTTGAATTCTTCGAATGCCGACCTCTACCGCGGGATCGGTCGCGTGGATGGTCGCTGGCAGTTCCAACATGCGGGAACGCTGGCACCGCAAAATATCGAGGGACATGATGTCAGTCCGACTACGGTCGATTTTGATGGGGATGGCGTCCCTGACTTCATCGGTGGTGCCGAAGATGGCCGTTTTTACTTTCTCAACCAGACGCGATGATTGACACCGGTTTGCGAGACCTCGACATCACGTTGTCTCGACATCGCAATACCGAGCGGATCAAGCGATATTTGTGGCTTCTGACGCGATTTGTGCGCGGGCTTTCCAGAGTGACTCGATGACCGCATCGATATATTGTTCTTCGGCAAAAGGGCTGAGCAAATAGCTTTTCAGCGCGACCATTGGCTCACCATAGTCGGATTCCCGGTAACAGTCGGTCAGCGAAATCACGACCCCTTCGCCCTGCAGTGCATCCGCCTGCACAAGCTGGTAAACACGCCGATTGTAATCGTTGTGTAAGCGTAACTGATCACGATACGAAACATCCTGCTGTTCCCGCTCAGTCACCCCAAAGGTGTCGACGCCATCGGGATAGACACGAAATAGCGTGACCGGCCCAAAGTTGCCACGATTGACAACGGTGGTGGCCGCGTGACCTTCCAGCTGTTCCCGTAAGACCTCGGCCATCGAGACGACGTGGCCCAACAGGGCCCGCAGGCCGTTCTTGCCAAACAGTCGCAAGTTCGCTAGGGCCGACATCGGCGCACTTCCCGCGCGTGAGGTTTCCAGTGTGTACCGGCCGGGGTGATAGTGACCATCATGAAATAGATAGGGCGTGTCTGACTGTTTCCGCGAGATCAGTTCCAGGTCGGCCGAATCTTTCACGAGAAACAGGCTGGAGACATAGGGAGTAAAACCCGTTTTATGGAAATCGATCCCGACCGAATCGGCCAGCGGCAACTGCCGAATCCGTCGCTCGGTTCCGGCGAGTGCGCGGACGGTCCTCAGGCGGAACCCCAGTGGATTGGCTTGGAAATCATAATCATTAAACACCGACCAGGCCCAGCCGATCACCGCGTCACCATGGATATGGGGGTGGTAGTCGAGGTGAAATTCGTCGACCAGCCGATCCCGAATTTCATGAATCGACTTCAGGTCATCAAGCCCAAAATGATCGGTCGTTCCCATCGTCGCCACAATCGCGGCAATCTTGCCTCCCCCTTTTAAGACCTCACGTGCCATTGTTTCGAGCAGGCAGGTGCGCATCTCGTTGTCCGGCGAACAGGGAATTTGGATCACATTTTCTTGCCCAATTCCCAGCCAACTGGCGACGCTCAGGCAGGCATAATGGGCTCGCTCGGAACAAAAAATAACCGCTCGTTCTCGAATCCCATGTCGCGCCGTACCGGGGCAGGCTTTTTCCAGTCCCAACTTGACCCCATACAACAGGGTTCCGGTGCCGCCGAAGGTGAACAGTCCCGCCGAACGGGTCGGGTCGTACCCAATCAGATCGGCCGTCATCGACGAGACTTCCACTTCCGCCACAGCAACCTGACGCGAGGATTCTTCGCTGACCAGATTGGGGTTGTAGATCGAAGGGAGCAGGCCACCAATAATGCTGGCGATGGTCGGTGGGGGAATGACGTTGATCTGGGCACGCGGATGACCCCAGATAAACATTCCGGAAAGATGCTCCACCAGCGTCTGTGTCACGTGTTCGAGTGTCACGGGGTCATCATCGACACGCGATCGACGAGCCGCGTCGTAGTCCAGCTCGACCGATTTTCCCAGTAGGGGACTCACCGATTTCATCCCGTCGAGTTGATCAAGGGCTCTCAGAAACGAAAACACGAAGTAGGCATCATGGACCCGATCCGATACCGGTTGAGGAAAACCCTGTCGCAGCGCAGTGACCAGATCGAGGTAAGCAGCAGGCATAAGTCAAGTTCCTGGAATGGTTCGGATCAACCTCTCGGATGGTGATCGCGATCAGTCGTTTCTGCGGATTGTATGCGACCAGACAAAATGTCGGCAGGTCGGCAGCCCGAGTCGAACCGAGAATCTTGGGACAAGAACTACGAGATTTCGCAGATTTTGCGGAAACACGCGGTTCGATTTCACTGGCAACGTCATTCATTTTTCACAAGAACTTGCAAGGTTCCGCGAAAATTGGCATAGTGCATCGTTCGATGTGCATGCATACTGGCTCCTGATGATGCAGCGCATTTCTCTGAATCCAGTCGTTCGATTGTTTGAGCTGAGGGTAATCAAGATGATCCGCATCCGTTCTTGGGTTTGGCGGGATTCCGTTTGTTGCATGATCGCCTTGACGTTGATCGGGTGTGGATCCGGTTCGAATTCAGGAACCACAACTCCCGTGAATTCGTCGACAACGGTCGCCACGAATGGAAGTAACACCGCCCCCTCGGGAGCAGGAATGCAGATGATGGGACCGCCCATGGGTGGTGCTCCACAGCTTGGAATGACCCCACCCGGTTCCATGCCGGGAATGTCAGGTGCACCAGGAAGCCCTCCGGGTATGTCGAGTCAAATGGCGGGGGCACCGGGCCTGTCGGGAGGCACTCCAGGAGCGGCTGGTGGTCCCCCCGGAATGAATATGGACCCGGCGGCAATGATGCGAGCCTCGGGAATGACACCGGGTGGTGCCCCAGGTGCCCCGGGAATGACATCTCCGGGTGGTCCTCCAGGGATGACACCACCGGGCGGAGCGCCCCCTGGTGCAGGAATGCGAGCGCCCAATCCCGACTCGATGCGCCGTCCTGATGGGGCCGGTGGCCCGGGTGCGATGGGGGGAGCACCGAATGGTGCAGGAATGCGGGCTCCTAATCCCGATTCGATGCGGCGTCCTGATGGGGCCGGTGGTGCGGGTGCGATGGGTGGAGCACCAGGTGCCCCGGGTGCCATGAGCCGTACACCCGGTGGCGGTGCCATGGGTGGACCCGGAGGAATGGCTGGTGGCCCCGGTGCCGGAGGAATGATGGGTGGTCCCAGCGGCGGCGGATCCCAATCGGGGAGTTATTCCCCCGGAAGCGTTGATGACACCCTGTTTAAGTTCTGCACGGCGATGGCCGAAGGGGATACTGCGGCGGCGGCCGAGTACATCTTTCCTAAAGTCAAAGGAATGGCTGGACAGATTCGGGAAGGGGAATTGTCGGATGACAAACTCGAAGAAATTACTAACGCTTTAAACCCGATCACCGAATTGCAGCCCAGCGGCAATCCCACAAACACCAAGCGAATGCTCCGCAACAAGAAGAATCAGGTCCTGTCGTTTGTCCTCAAAAAAGATAAAGAGGACGACACATTCAAGATCACC
>JBIKZJ010000637.1:0-2820 GCA_044354755.1 Schlesneria sp.
TTTGCTTAAACGGGCGATTTTTCTGGCTGCGTTTGTGGCCAGTTTTTTAACAGGTTATGCCACAACACCTTGCGTCTACGGTCAAGCCGTCGACGCAGCCAAACCATCGGTGGAACCTGCGAAAAACGAGTCTGCGGCCTTAGAATTTCTTGGCCAAGTCCGGCAGGAATTGCAGAAGCATCAGACGGTGAGGGCTGATATCGTCCAAAACGTCTCGATCGCCGAGCAGCAATTCAAAGTGAAGGGGCAATACGTTTCGTCTGGGAATCCGACCTCGGGAATGAAATTGATGCTCACCTATTCCGTGGTTCCCGATCAGGGAGCGCGCGGCGAGATGCTTGAAGTTTGTGATGGGAAGGAATTATGGACGATGTTGACGCTTCCCGATTCCAAGCGAGTCACCCATCGGGACGTGCTACAGATCCAGAAAGCGGCGGCAGCGGCGAATTCGCGAAATCTTTCCGAGTCGGCTTTAAGCCTGGAACTGGGGTTAGGGGGTTTAACGGCACTGTTAGCCTCGCTGGAACGAACCATGGATTTCGACGCGATGAAACAGGAAGAGGTCGAGGGCCAAAGCCGTACGATCATACAGGGACGTTGGAAAAAAGAGGTGATTCAGCGATTTCCGAAGGAAAAAGAGGATCTGCTCCCCGCATTTGTGCCGGATTTGGTCCGGGTCTACGTGAACGCCGAGAATTTGTTTCCCACACGAATCCTGTATTTGAAGCGTCAACCCGAGAAGAAAACGCTCAAACCGCTGCTCAGTCTGGAATTCCAAAACGTGGAACTGAATGAACCGGTGAGTGACGACCTGTTTGTTTTTGAAATTCCCAAGGATGTGATTCCCGAGGACATCACGAAAATCTATCTGGATCGCCTGGCACCCCCCGCAACACCCCCCGCAGCGAAAAAGTAGGACTCGAACATCGTTGGCAAACCTCGCTGGCGAATATCACCCGAAAGGGGCTTGCCCGAGTCGATTCATGGTCAATAATGGGTTCAATCACAAACCCGACATGCGAGGTACAAAGACTTTACTCTGCAGCAAACACGAAGGCGCAGCAAACACGACGACTTCGGTTCTTGATCCGTCCATTTTGACGGCTTTGACGGTCGGAATGTGCGATCTGACCGGCTGGGTGGTCCCCTGCTCGCAGAAGCGATCAGGCAAATCCATGGAATACTGCAGTCGATGGAAATCGGCGGTCGATTCGTGAATCACGCCCAATTCAAAAAATGCGAAGATTGTGAACCACGAATAAAACGAATCGCACAAATAGGAAGAGAAGAACAGGAAAAGAACAAATTCCAAGCTTCTGAAAACTGAAAACTGAAAACTGAATTTTCACTGCCGCGCCCGCGGTTTGTTGTTGAACTCCATCGTGTAAGACGTGCGGTCTTTTTCCGCAGCGAGCTCGTCCATTTTGCAGGAAATTGTTGTGTCTGAACTGGAAAATCGCCCTTATGATGCGCTGTTCGTTGTTTCGTTCGGTGGGCCCGAAAAGCCGGATGACGTGATTCCGTTTCTGGAAAACGTCTTGCGTGGCAAACCGGTTCCCCGCGAGAGGTTGCTGGAAGTTGCGGAACATTACCAGCACTTTAATGGTGTCAGCCCGATCAATGCACAGGTGAAGGAATTCATCGAGGTGCTGCGAGTGGAGCTCGCCCAAGCCAAAATCGATTTGCCGATTTACTGGGGAAATCGAAACTGGCACCCGTTCCTTCCCGATACGCTGCGACAGATGGAAGCGGATGGCGTTCAGCGGGCTTTGGCGTTTGTGACTTCTGCATACAGTTCGTATTCCGGCTGTCGACAGTATCGTGAGAACGTCGAGCAGGCACGGCGTGAGGTGGGCCCAGGAGCTCCCCAGGTCGACAAAATCCGTGTATTTTACAATCACCCCGGATTCATCGCCGCCAATGTCGACCGGATCCAAACCGCAATCCAGAAGCTTCCTGCAGCACACCAATCCGCCCCGGCGATTGCCTTTACTGCCCACAGCATCCCGATCTCAATGTCGAACAACTGCAATTATGTCAAACAGCTCCAAGAGACCTGTCGTTTGATTGCTGAAGAGCTGAAGATCCCCTCTGATCGCTGGCGATTGGTCTATCAGAGTCGCAGTGGACGACCTGGTGATCCTTGGCTCGAGCCGGATATTGGTGATTACATTCGGCAGCTGAGCACGTCGGGAGAGAAATCGGTGGTGATTGCTCCGGTTGGGTTTTTGTCAGATCACATGGAAGTACTGTTCGACCTGGATGAAGAAGCACGCGCTATTTGTGCTGAGGTTGGCATGGAAATGGCACGATCCGAAACGGCAGGAAACCATCCCGCTTTTGTCTCGTGTATTCGCGAATTGATCGAAGAACGACTCGGACTCCGCACCGAAAAACGGGCGATCGGACAATTTGGCCCGAATCACGATGTCTGTCCCGTTGACTGTTGTCTCTACACCATTCCACAGCGTCCACAACCTCCTGTCGCAGCACCAAAATAGAACCCCGTGACCTTGCTGCCGTTGCCAAAGTCGTGGTTTCGGCAATTTGCCATCGAGTTTCACGAGAACCAGCGGATGAAATTATGGCAGAGAGGTCCGCATTGCGTCTCGGCTCGCATTCGCAGGGGAATGAGCCGCAGGGGGAAAATCCTCAGCAGAAAGAGCTTGGGGGGAAAGAACTGACGAAACAGGTATCTGCTGCGCCGATCCGGATTGTGTTTTGTATTACGGAGCTTGATCCCGGTGGTGCCGAACGGGCACTGACCCAGTTGGTGACCGGGATGGACCGCAGCGAATGGGACCCAGTGGTGATCTCGTT
>JBIKZJ010000638.1:0-2818 GCA_044354755.1 Schlesneria sp.
CGTAATTTTCGACTTCGGATGTTGCTGTTGGTCCTGTGGGAGCTTGTCGCATCAAATGATTTGTATTTCCGTCACCCCCGAATCGCGTCAACTCGCCAAGGTTGACATTTACAACGCCGCGAATCAATGCGATTTGGTGGAAGTCTGCCTCGACCGGCTCGTGAAAGAGCCCGATGTCAAAGACATGATCTCGGGTTCCAAGAAGCCGGTGCTGATTTCCTGCCGACCTCCTGAGGAGGGAGGGAAGTTTGACGGAACCGAGGAAGAACGTCTCGCCTTGTTGCGGCAGGCCATCATTGCCGGGCCCGACTATGTGGAACTTGACCCCGCCACAGCGATGAAGATCCCTCGTTTCGGTAAGACGCAACGAGTCATCAGTTTTGCCAGCATGACACGCCCTTTAACGGATGTCGACGAGGCCTTCGAAGAGGCGGCGCGCTGTAAGGGTGACATTGTCAAGTTCACTTGGCCGACAGATGTCCTGGAAGCTGCATGGCCGCTGCTGGCTGCTGTCAGTCAGAAACGACTGCTCCCCGTAGTCGGCCTGGGTCTGGGTCGTTGCGGATTGACCTTTTCACTGCTCGGCCGCAAGTATGGGTCACCCTGGATTTACGCGGCCCTGGAAAAAGGGATGGAGGCTTTTCCCGGTCAACCGACCGTTGGCGAGCTGGATGATGTCTACCGCTGGCGGCAGGTTGATTCCAAAACACGCTTCATCGGGGTTGTCGGTGAAGGGGTGATTGAGCATGCCATCTCGAAAATTCTAAACGCCGCGTTTGACCTCTCGGGGATGAATACCCGCTGCCTACCGCTCGACTTCTCATCGCTCGACCAACTGCCGAAGATGCTCGATATCCTCAAGGTTCCCGCAATCATTGCGACCCCCCTGGCAGGCCGACGGATCGCAGGATTGGCCGCAACGGGTGATGAGGTTGCTACGGCGGCCCAGTATGGTGATGTGGTCATCAAAACCGGTAATGGCTGGCAGGCACATAACCTGGTCTGGAAATCGGCTTTGCGGTCTCTGGAAGCGAAACTCGGAAAACAATCGGCCGAGGATCGGCCGCTGGATAAGCGGAATACCATGATCATCGGCTCGGGTGGTCTGGCGATTTCATTGGCGCACGGGATCAAGCGTCGCCAGGGTCTGGTCAGCATTTGTGCCGGGGACGAAGTTGAGGCCCAGAAGATCGCTCAGTCATCCGAATTGCGATTCGTCCCCGTTGCCAAGCTGTACGAAACGCTGGTTGACGTGATCGTCCTGACAACCAACACGCTAGATTTTGGATCCAAAAAGTCCGCATTGAATCCGTCCCTGTTGCGTCAGGGGATGACCGTCATCGACCTCAGTGAAATGCCAGGGGAATCACGATACACCCAAGAAGCGCGAGATCGAGGCTGCAAGGTTGTTGAGCCCGCCGAAGTTTTTGCCGACTATCTCGGCTCGCTATTCAAGTCCTTAACGGGTCAAGAACTGCCGATGGAAGCCTTTGCGCAGGGGTTGAGCGATTGATCGCGAGAATCTGGCGGGTGCGCTCACGTTTCTGCCTCTTTCAGCGTATCATACTATTGCCGATTGCGAACCGGTCGCAATCGGCTTCAAAGAGAATCCCCTTGATGTCGGTGTCTCGATTGCCTGCCCAAACCCATCACATCATCGTCAAACCGACTTCGTCCGATCCGCACGCGTTCAGTCGCGCGATCGCCGAATCCCTATTTGGCCTCTTGGCAGCCACTCGTACGGCCACCCGTGCGAATCTTGGGCTCGGTAGGGACCCTCTTAGAATCGGTCTCCTCTTCATGCTGTGGGGAATCTGTTGTGCATCGTTCGTCTCGGCCGGGATCGCTTCGGCCAGCCCGATCGCGACGATCCAGGGAACACCGACTATCGGCTGGAAAGGGAATTATCTCGTGGGCCGCTGGGCGCGAGTCGTCGTCCCGGTACATGTCGACACGGTCGGTACGGATGGTCCCTTGCTGAACCTGAGCAGTCAAATCACGGCAATTGACCCGGATGGCCATCGCGTTCGGTTTCTCTCCCCCACGCAAGCGTTTGGTCCGGGTGATCATCTGCTGGAAGGATTGATCAAAGTTGGTCGGTTGAATGGGGATTTGGAAATTCGGCTCGCACGGGATGATGGCACTCAAGAGGCGATGCTCACGGGTGTTGCTGGAAAGTCCGATTGGGTCCCCTTGGCACTGCTGCCTGCCACCCGCTTGATCGTCACCGTCGGAAAACCGGCCGGCTTTGAATCCATTGCGAACTCGGTCAGTGCTGGCTTGCTAGTGAAAGTGGTTGAAATCGAGGCGAGCGATCTCCCCACGAATGGCCTTGCCTTCGATGGGATTTATTCGTTGGTCATTGCCGGGACTACTGATCTGCAGCCGGGTCAAATTAACGCTCTGCAAGCATGGGTTGCAGCGGGGGGCCGACTCATCATTTCGTTGCCAACCGACCATAATGTAGCGAGAAAAGTATTGCCCGAATGGGTGCCGGTCCGGATTGCCGAACAACCGATCACGGTGCGTGAGTTTGGCGGACTCGAAGCCTTTTCAGGAAAAAACCTGCGAATTCCCCAGACATCTAGCCTGACGATCCCCAAGTTGGAAATCGATTCTGGTGAGGTCCTGGCGGCGAGTCGTGCGAATCCGTTTCTGGTGCGGGTCCCCTCGGGAATGGGTTCGGTGGCGGTGCTCGCCATGGATTTGACCACGAGTCCGCTGAAGGATTGGAAGGGGCTCACCCCCTTTTGTGCTCGACTTACGGGGAACAGCCAGAATTCCGATTCGATTGAAAAAGGGGTCAACAAAGGGATTA
>JBIKZJ010000252.1:0-9293 GCA_044354755.1 Schlesneria sp.
CTTTCGTGCCACTGATCGGTTTTTGCATGGTTTTGTTGTTTCTGTTTGAACTCTCAATCCTGTCCATGTGTTTTCGCTGGCGGAATTCGTTTGGTTCGAGATCCGTCAGAGAGATGTTGGGGATGAATGCTGCTCCGAGTAGCCATTATTTAGATCCCCCCCTGCGGAAAACCTTGTGTCGGTGGGTGATTTGATCACAGTTCCACCCAAACCTGTTCGGTGAGCTTTCATGCCACTGATCGGTTTTTGCTTGGTTTTGCTGTTTCTGTTTGAATTCTCAATCCTGTCCATGTGTTTTCGCTGGCGGAATTCGTTTGGTTCGAGATCCGTCAGAGAGATTTTTGTTTGAGTGTCACAAGAAAAAGGTCTGTATTATGTCGATGCGTAATGTCAGTGTCATGATGTGTGCGGTATTGGCCGTTGGTTTCATGGCGTTTGCTGCCGATGAAAAAGCCAAGCCATTCAAGGCAACTTGCCCAATTTCGGGTAAAGCCGCTTTGCAAGACAAGACCGCTGATTACAAGGGTGCCAAGGTTTATTTTTGCTGTGGCAACTGCCCCGGCGCTTTCACCAAGGATACCGCCAAGTTTGCCTCGAAGGCCAATCACCAGCTGGTCGCGACCGGCCAGGCAACCCAGGTGAAATGCCCACTCTCCGGTGGCAAGCTCAATCCTGACGCCAACGTCGAAATCGGCGGGGTCAAGGTTGGTTTCTGCTGCGACAAATGCCAGGGCAAGGCTGCTGAAGCCAAGGGCGACGCACAAGTCGACCTCGCCTTCGCCGACGCTGCTTTCAGCAAGGGCTTTGAAATCAAGAAGAAGTAAACTGTTCTGAAAACAGGTTGCATTTCCGGCGAGGTACCCGGTTTCTCTGAAACCGGGTATCTTGTTTTTTGGCAGGGATCAATTCGCGGGGATCCATCGGTGCAGGGATCGCGGTCGGGTAAATCGGCTGAGACTCATGCTTCGGCGAACTGCATTAAATCCTGCTTGGTGACTTTTTCGCCAGTGAAGATACGGGTAACTCGACCACGTGCCAGCGTGGCAATGCGGTCGGCATGAGCCAGCACCAGTTCGGGTTCGGTTGAGGCCAGGATCACCGCGACTCCCTGTCGTTTTTGCTCGGAAATCAAGTCCATAATTTCGGCCTTGGCATTGACGTCCATGCCTCGTGTCGGTTCTTCCAGTAGCAACACGCGAATGGGGCCGAGCAGCCACTTTGCGAGGACGACTTTCTGTTGATTTCCCCCGGAAAGTGACCCCGCTGGCAAGGCGGGATTGGGAGGGCGGCAGCCAACGGTTTCGAGCATCGGCTGGCAAAGTTGGTGTTCTTTGCGGCGGACCAGCCAATTCCCCATGTTCCGCTGCAGGTGAGCGAGCGTCATGTTGTGAGCGATCGGGGCGCGTCGAGCCAAGGTCTGGGCTCGATCCGCCGCGACGAGGACCACCCCTTGCTGAACGGAATTGGCGACATCATTCGTTCGAAGCGGTTTGCCATCAAGCAGGATCTCGCCCCGTGCAACGGCGACGGATCCCCCGATCGCGTGAACCAGTTCCTGATGCCCGGCCCCCACGAAGCCATAGAGTCCCAGGCATTCACCCGGTTTCACATCGAGCGAAATTCCTTCGAAGCAACCGGTTTTTCCGAGTCCACGCACTTCGATCCGAGCCGACGTGGTCACGGCAGGTGGCAAGGTCGCCTCGGCACATTCTTCGGTTGTCGAATCGCTGCGGTCCCCGACCATTTGGCGAATGATGGTCGCGCGGTCGAGTTCGCTGGCAGGGCGGGTTTCGATCTGGCGACCGTCGCGCAAAATCGTAACGCGGTCACAGATTGCCAGGACATCTTCCAGAAAGTGGCTGATGAAGACCATGGCGACGCCACGTGTCTGCAGATGCTTGATCAATTCGAATAGCCGATTGGATTCCGGGGGGCTCAGGGCACTGGTCGGTTCATCGAGAATCAGCACGCGTGCCCCGCTTCCCAGCCCCCTCGCGATCTCGACCATCTGGCGGATCACCAGCGGGTAATCGCCAAGTCGGCGGCGGACATCAATGTGAATGTCCAGTTCTGCCAGGGAGTCGGTCGCCTGACGATTCATTTGCCGCCAATCGACCGTTTTCCAGGAAGTGACCGCTTGACGACCGAGAAAGAGATTTTCGGCCACAGACAATTGTTCGATCCCGGACAGTTCTTGATAGACCATGGCAATGCCATGATCGAGGGCTTCGCGTGGTGAACCGAGTCGGACAGGGATGTTATCCAGGTGGATGACTCCTGTGTACTCGGGGACAACTCCGGCCAAGACTTTCATCAGCGTACTTTTGCCCGCTCCGTTACAACCGACGAGGCCATGCACTTCTCCTGGAAGTAAATTGAAATTCACTTCGCTGAGCGCGGTGACTCCACCAAACCGGACTCCGATGTTGTGACAATCAAGTAGTGGTGCGGAACTGGAAACCGACATGAACAGAACCCTTTCGCCAGGAATCGCCTGATTCTCGCCGCGATCGTCTCGCTGCGATCGTCGCTCGACAGAGTGATTTCGCGTCGGTGAATCGCCGCTGGCAGCGGAATCTGATTTCGGATGGGTCAGAACCATTTGACTGCCAATCCGTTCCAGTATGTGATCCCGGTCAAAGCGGCTGCAAGTCTGGCGATTGGCAAAACGAGCAGACGAGCGAATCCTTGGCGGCCAACGGGGGATTCCGGCCCATGACCATTACAAACGGAATGGTCATTGATATGCTGAATAAGGGTCCAATGAGGGTTGAATAAACTGATCGTTAAGCGGTCCTGGTATTTACCTGATCTTTCGCGGAGAAGCGATGCTCAGCGCTTTCACACCATTGTCGCGTCGAACTTGCCTGCAGGCGGGGGGGCTCTCTGCGGTGGGTCTTTCGTTGCCGCAGTTGATGGCGAGTCGCGCCGAAGGGATGACGAATCCCAAGCCCCGCCGGGAATCATCCGCCGGTAAGGCCAAATCTTGTATTCTGCTTTACATGCTGGGGGGAGCCCCGCAGCAGGAAACATTCGATATGAAGCCCGAGGGGCCGGGGAGTGCGCGGAGCCTGTTTCCGTCGATCGCCACGAATGTGCCGGGAATCGACATCTGTGGTTTGCTCCCCGATGTCGCACGGCAGGCTGACCACCTGGCCATTATCCGTTCGGTCCACCATGGCGGAAATGCGTTATTTCATGGGGCGGGAGTTCACTACAACCTGACTGGCTTCGCCAACATTCCGCGCGAGGGTGAGCCGTTTCTTGATCGTCGGGACTACCCCTCGATCGGAGCCGTGCTGAATCAGTTGCGGGGGACGCGGCACGGCCTGCCCGCCTCGGTGCAACTGCCGATGTGGATCACGCAGGATGGGCCGGGTCGGGAATGGGCTGGCCAGCATGCGGGGTTCCTGGGTCGAAAATACGATCCGCTGGTAATGGATTATGGCTATTTGAAGTTGAATATGGACTTCAATCAGGCACCGGCGACGGGTGAGGCGAGCTTGCCGGGAACTCTGCCGCCGGGATTCACCCTGAATCAGGATTTACGCGGCAGCCGCCTAGAGCGGCGACTGGGGTTACAGCAGGTACTTGGACAGCAGCGAATTGGTGAGGGGACGCCGCTGGCGCGCGACTGGACCAAGCATCAGGCGCAGGCGCTGGATGTGCTTGGTGCGGCCTCGACCTGGAAATCCTTCGATGTGGATACCGAGTCTGCCTCGTTGCGTGCCCGTTATGGGAATGACCGATTCGGGCGCAGTTGTCTCGTCGCTCGACGTCTGGTCGAGGCGGGCGTTTCGCTGGTGACGGTGATTTTTGGCGGTTGGGATACGCACTCGCACCATTTGGAGCATACTCGCGATCAGTTATTGCCACCGCTGAATCGAGCTTATTCGGCGTTGCTCGAGGATTTGTCGGATCGAGGCCTGCTGGATACGACTATAGTTGCCTGGACAGGGGATTTTGGTCGCACACCCGTCATCAACGGAAACAGTCCTCCGGGACGGGATCACTGGGCGAGTGTTTACAGTGCGGTGCTGGCGGGTGGCGGGATCCGTGGGGGGCAGGTGTATGGGAAAAGTGATCGATTGGCGGCCGAACCGGTTGATAACCCGGTTCCCGTGGCTGACTTTGTGTCCACAATTTACCACGCCTTGGGTTATGATGCAGAGACCACCGTGATCGATCCGTTGAACCGTCCGCATCACATTCTTGCCGGGCAACCGCTGCTCGGACTGTTCTGATGAACAATGAATCACGTTCAAAGCCGCCGAAAACAGGGATTGTTGCGGTGATTCAGGAGCAATCATGGGCGATATCACCGATAAGCGGTTGCTCTATTTCAAGGGGGGAATGTTCGTCGGCTTGGGCCTGTTGGCGGTCGGGTTGATTCTCTTCGAGCATCGAGATCTCCGTTTGGCCATTTTGCTTGCGATTGCCATCTGGTCCTTTTGCCGTGCGTATTACTTCGCGTTTTACGTGATCCAGCATTACATCGACCCCAGCTATCGTTTTGCGGGATTGGGATCATTCGTCGCTTACCTTTTTCGCCGGCGTGCGGACAAATTTCGCCAGCGTGCGGACAAAGCGGACAAAAACGGCTGTTGATTTCGGGACGCGTTCAGCGGAAGTAATTGTTGAAAGGGGTTGGTTAAGCAGCAGATTCCCGTGATTTCGCTCGGTTTTCCACAATTATTTCCCCCAAAAACTCTGCGTAACACCCCTGCATTAACGCCCGATTCCCCCGATTTTTGATGAAGATATTGCGGGAAATCGGCCGTAAGTCCTTATGCGGTAATGCGGAGCGATCTTGTACGGAACATCAACCCTCATCGGGGTCACTTGCGAGACTGACAGCATTGTGATCGAGCGGTCTGTAGCGTGGCTCTGCCGTCATCATTACCTTTTCAGTCTCTCGTAACTTGGACGGTAACAAGGATGGGCCGTGAGCCAAGCCAAGGCGAGAGCAAGGAAGAATTGAGAACCGAAGGTTCGGCCCAGGAGGTTGGTATGCAAAAACTGTGGTGTAGGAATGCTCTACTGAGCAGCCTGTTGGCGGTGGCCCTCGCGGTCATTCCTGCAGAGGCTCAAGATGCTGGCGGATCGATCACCGTGCGTTCGATTGAGTGGAGAACGTCTTATCGCCGTGCTGCGGATGAAGCAAATCGTGATGGAAAGCGTTTGTTAATCAGCATCACCGCAAGTTGGTGTGGTCCCTGTCGTCAGATGAAGCAATTCACGTTTTCGGATTCGCGTGTGATCGATCTCGTTCAGTCCAACTTTGTTGCGCTGAAAATTGATGCAGACGAGCATCCAGAACTCGTGACAGGATTTGGTGTTCAGGCTTATCCAACGACGTTTATTGTCGATCCGGATCTGACTATTCTCAAGCGGATGGGGGGATTTCAGTCTGCTGGATCCTTGTTGGAAACGTTGAATTCGCTGCCAAATTCCGTTCAATCCGTTGCATTGATGCAATCGACGCAATCTTCTTTGGCTGCAACGAAAGAGGTCGCGACGAGTGAGATTGCCTCGGCACTTGAGCCAGCCAATACCATTCTGTTTGGGTTTGATGGGTATTGTCTGGTGAGTTTGCTCGAGGAAAGTCGTGTTTGCCGAGGGTCGGCGGAATTCACGGCAGAACATCGCGGTCAGGCGATTTGTTTTTCCACGTACGAGAATCTGCAAAGTTTTTTGGCAGATCCAGAAAAGTACTGGCCGGTTGCAAACGGTCAGTGTTTGGTCAGTTCTCGCGGGGGAGCATTTGCGGGTCAGGGTGATCCACGGATGGCGGTGACTTGGCGAGGACGGATTTGGTTATTTAGTGACCGCGAAAGTCAGCAACGATTTATCCAGGCTCCATTGCTGTATGTCAATGAGCTGTAATGGGTTACTTGTCGAGATTGTTTTTTTGCTGATACGGGTTTTTCCGTAGTGAACTGGGCTGGGGACTGCGAAGCCTCTGCCCTCGGTTGCTTGAAAGTGGGTTGAGCAGCCGAGGCAGATTTTCTGTTCATGATGCCGATGAGGCGATTGGGTTGCGAGTTTTTGCTTGCACAACTGGCAAAGCCAGCGGTTGATTCGAAGAAATTGCGAACAAACCGTGCCGACCTGTTTCCTTCGGTCGATGACAGCGGTACATTCTTTACGATCGTCCAACGTTTGGCCCCTCGCGGGCGTACACTCAATGCGGGAACCGGTCAGTTGTGACGCGATTCGGGCGTCTTTTCGTCATCGTGAGGTTGTTCATGTTGCCATCTTCTGTTTTTTCGTCGCTGTTGTTCGCAGTAGAAGGTGTGAATTCGCTGAGGCTTGTTGATTGGCTACCTTCGATTGCCGTCGGCGTTTTGCTGATCCTGGGATTGATCACGTTTACATACACCACGAAAGCGGGGATTATTGCCCGGGCCACCACGAAGGAAGCGGTCCGGCAGCCGATCTTTCTGCTTTGTATGTCATTGGCGATCGTTTCCTTAGCGTTGAATTACGTACTTCCCTACTTTTCGCTGGGGGAAGACGTAAAAATGTTGAAAGATTGTGGTATGGCCACGATCCTGATCACGGGTTTGCTGATTGCCGTCTGGACCGCCAGTACGAGCGTTGCGGATGAGATCGACGGAAAAACGGCAATGACGCTGTTGTCCAAACCGATCAATCGTCGTCAATTTGTGCTGGGTAAGTACGTCGGAATTCTTCAGACGATCCTCTGGTACATGCTTCCTGTGGTGACCGTCTTCCTGGTTTTGATTTATTTCAAGGTCGGCTATGATGCCAAGGAAGGTTCGAAAGATGCCCCCTTGTATGCCGAACGGATCCAAGAGGTCTACCAGGTTCTCCCGGGCATTGTGCTGCTCATGATGGAGATTGCCGTGATGTCTGCGATCAGCGTGGCGATTTCGACTCGACTCCCCATGGTGGTGAATCTCACCAGTTGCTTTGCGATTTTTGTTGTGGGGCATTTGACAGGTCTGCTGGTTCAGGCGGGGGTGTTGAAGCTTGAATACGTTCAATTTATGGCTCGCTTAATCGCCACAGCCCTCCCTTCTCTCGATTTATTCAACATCAGCGCGGCCGTGGCCACTGGTGATGTTGTGCCACCGATTTATCTTGGCTTTTCCGCGATCTATTGTGCATGTTACTGTGGTGCTGCGATCCTGATGGCATTCATTCTGTTCGAGGATCGCGACTTGGCTTAGGTAAAACCTCTGACACACTGGCATCGATCGTGGACGCAGCTTTCGCAAGTTCGCTTGAACGAATCCTTTCTCGTCGAAGTTTATTGCAAGGCCACCTCCTTGCGTGCTTCTTCTGGTCTCTGGCCACTGCTTTACTGCAGGGACTTTTACTGCTGGATCTGTGTCTGTTACTGGGACTGCTTGTCGATCGAGGTCAGCTTGATCTGGATCTGACACCCGCTGAGCTGATCCAGTTTACTCAACAGAGTGGGATCTCTCTGGCGGAACCCGCAGCGGGTATTGCGGCGACTCCAGCAACCCTGCCTCAGCCAGCAACCCTGCCTCAGCCAGCAACCCTGCCTCAGCCAGCAACCCTGCCTCAGCCAGCAACCCTGCCTCAGGGGGTCCCCGAGGCTCAGGTGCTGGTCCATGTTGCCTGTAAAGAGCGGGGTATCCTTCCGTTTGTCTGGCGATGGCGCGATGTCTGGTGGGGTGGGCCCGTTGCTTTCCTGTTCAGAAACTCATCCTGGTTACAGTGGAACTTGCTGGCGCTGGTCTGGCTGCTCTCTGCAGGGGCGGTGCTGTGGGTACTGCGTGCGATTTGCCTGCGCCAAATTCGAGCCCTTGGTGATTTCATCGCGATGGACGCGGTCGCCTCAACGCGTCGTCAGCTCCATCGGCAAGTGTTGAGAATTGGAGTGGAAGACCTTGATGGGGCAACCCACAAGCTGGCGTCCGAGTTGTTTGTGAATGTGATTGAACAGCTGCGTCAGGGAGTATTCGTGATGATCACGACACTCGTACGATATCCCCTGGAAATCTTGGGGCTGCTCTTCGTGCTGCTGAATCTCGACTGGCGACTCGCGCTCCAGTGGTTAGCACCGCTCGCATTAGGAGCGATCGTGCTCAATCAGTTACGAATTTCGGCCCAACAAAAAGCGAGCCAGATTGCCGATCAAATCGAGCGTGAACAACAGAGTCTGGTGGCCAGTTTCCGGAATTCCCGTATGATACGCGGGCTTGGTCTCGAGCAAAACGAGCACGATCGCTTTCAGAAACAACTCGAACGATACCATCGCCAGCTCGCCCATTCAGAAAAATGGAGTGACCCCGCAGGCTACCCGGGCTGGGGGGTGTTCCTGATCGGAACCGTTGTCCTGACCTTTCTATTGTTTCTGATTTCGAGTCATATCCTGGTCGACGGCGGTGCAGCGATACCGGCCCGGATGACGATCGCTGAGGGGATCACCTTCCTCGTGGCGATCGGCCTCATTCTTCCCGCGATTCGCACATGGCGATCCCTCGCGGAAATCCGGCGACAACTGATACTGGCTGCAGATCAACTGGAACGATTTCTGCGTCAGATCCCGTCGGTGACTCAAGCGGTCGGTGCCAAGTTCCTGCACCCCTTGGCGAAAATCCTTCATTTTGATAGCGTGAAGTTTGAAACCCCCTCTGGACGGATCCTGCTGGATGGAATCAATTTTCAACTCGCCGCAGACAAATGTTATGCGTTCGTTTCCGTCAATCCGTTAGAAGCCCGGGCAGCGGCGTTCCTGTTGCCCCGATTTATCGAACCTCAAGCAGGGCGAATCTTGATTGATGGCGAGGATATCGCCTGGGGGACGTTAGAGTCGTTACGGGCCGAGACCGTATTTGTCGGAGCGGATGATCCACTGATTGAAGGCTCTGTTTACCAGAATCTCTGCGGTGGACGGACCGATCTCACGCAGCAGCAGGCGACGGAAGCGGCCAAATTAACGCACGCACATCAATTTATCGTGAAACTGTTTAATGGTTATGAAACCCTGCTGACCGACGAGTTTGCGGCGCTCGACGCGGGTCAACGATTTCGCCTGAGTCTCGCCCGAGCGGTGGTTCGCAATCCCGCACTCTTGATCATCGAGGAGCCCTCTGTGAGTTTGGATGAAGATACCAAGGGACTGCTCGTCGATGCCTACGATCGGATCTGCCGTGGCCGGACGGTGATCTTTCTCCCCAGTCGGTTGTCGACCGTACGCCGCACGGATCAAGTGGTGGTACTGCATGAGGGGAAGGTCGCGGCTCTGGGTCCGCATGCGCAACTTGTAACCCAGTCACCGGTCTACCGTCACTGGG
>JBIKZJ010000253.1:0-9278 GCA_044354755.1 Schlesneria sp.
CTGGGTGATCTTTTGCTCAATCTCTTCATTCTTGATCCAAGAGATTTTTTGGGGCCGCCACAATTTTTCCGACACCCCCGCCTCAGCGCGCTCTGAGAAGAACTCAACCCCGCGTGCAGGATGCAAAGGTGACGCTGACGCATTGTCGGTTGCGACGCGGATTTTCTTTCGAGCTTGTAAATTCAGGTAAATTAACACGATCAAGCTAATTACCGGATAGAATGCCAGTACCGTAAGTATTACAATCCAGAAAAACGGGGACAGGCACCTTGCAACGCGTATCATTCAAGTGGTTTTTGAGTTCGATCGGAGCCAGTCCCTGTTTTTCAATAGACTGTTAACGGTGATTTGTCGCCAAATCGGTGCCGGGTGGATTGAGCGAGAGGCGATTGATCGCCAGAAATTGGATCGGGAGCGACGTTGATCCGGTCTGTACGAGGTCGGCGAGAGCCTCACCCACCACCGGACAGAACTTGAATCCATGACCAGAGAAGCCCGCCGCAATCGCAACGTTGCTCCATTCAGGGTGCCGATCAATCACAAAGTGCTGATCAGGAGTCATTGTATACAGACAGACCGAATGGCGCGCCACCTCGGTTTGTACCGAGGGAAGATGAGATCTCAAAAATCCCTGCAGCCGATCCAGATCGCGTGGATGACAATCGCGATCGACGGTCAGTGGGTCAGCAACCACCTCACCACCCGAATGTTCCGCCACCTTGACGGTCTTGGTATCGAAGCTGGGAAATCCGTAGAATGTTCCGTGTGGGAATTCAAAAAAATAAGTCGGACAGCCCTGTTGTTCCTGCAACTGTTCCGACGGACACGGAAACCAGCCCACAAATTTGCGCACCACCTGCAGCGACAAACCGAGTCCCCTCAGGCAAGCCTGCGACCAGGGACCAGCCGTGATGACCAATGACCCGGCACGATACGTGGACGTTGCGGTACGAACTTGCACGCGGGTTCCGTTCGAAGACCAGTCGAGAACCGGTTCGCCTCCCCGTATGGTCGCTCCCAGTTTGACCGCCAGATCGAGATTCGCCCGCACACAATCATCGACCAGCAATGTCCCCGCCCCCGGTTCCAGCACGACATCATGATCGTCGGGGAATACAAAGCCGGGAAATCGGCGCCGGGCCTCGGCCGAGGTCAAATTCTCGATCGGAATCCCATGCTGACGCGCCGAGAGGCGGGCACCTTGAATCGTTTCACCAGCGGGTGAGCCTGAAAGGACCAGGCCTGTCGGCAGAAACAACTTCCGCCCGGTCGATTGTTCCAGCAGATCCCACTGCTGATAAGCGCGGTGCAAGAGCGGCACATAATCAGGGTGTTCAAAGTAGGCTTTGCGAATAATACGCGATTCGCCGTGCGAGCTACCTCGATCATGAGCAAGCGAAAACTGTTCAAGACCAAGGACCCTGGCACCGCGTCGAGTCAGTTCGGTACAGGTCGCGGCCCCCATTCCGCCGACACCCAGCACAATCACTTCAAACTCGGTTGCACCATCACGAAAAGCATCCATGTCATCTCCGCTCGTTTTCAGGATACAAGCATTTCGTTCCGATCAGATAGTTAATAACTCAAAACGTGTGTCCCCAACGTTTTTCGGCTCATCGAACTGTCCGCCAAGTGATCTGTGGAACAAGTGATCCAGTGAATCTGCGCTATTTCAATGGCAGCACAATGCAAGAGAGCGATCCCGGCTTGTGATAAACTTGCTCGGTCGCAATCGCGGTCTGATTGCTGAAAATCCCTGCCGCCGTATTGGGATTGCGGTCGTACAGGGGGAAATCGGCGCCGCTAATGTCGACCCGCAACTGGTGGCTTTTCGCGATCGTCGCCGCCACGGGACCGAGATCGATGGTGATTTCGTAAACCTGACCAGGCTGCATCAATTTGGGGTTGAGCAACGAGTCGCGATAGCGTCCGCGCAAGATCCCGCGAGCGATGTTTTGCGCAAAACCATTCGGATGGACATCAATCAGCTTGACGGCCCAGTCGGCATCGACGGTATCGGTACTGACGTAGAGCTTCGCTGCAACGTTCCCGGCAAACGTGATCGGCTCGGTCATCGGTTCGCTGGTGTAAACCAGCATGTCTTCGCGGTCTTCGAGGGGACGATTATCGACGGGCCCCCACACCGCCCCCTTCAGCGGGCGGGCTGCGGTGATTGGATTCGAGGGGGTTGGCTTTGAGGGATCGGCTCGAAAAGAATCGGCAGGCTGCTCTTGCGTGGGGGCTTCACGAGTCAAACGGCCGTTCCCTTGACGAGTATTGGCATGGCCAGCGGATTGCAAGTAGAACGAGGTATCTTTGAACCCTTCCGGTGGCCACGTTCCGGCATCGCGCCAAACGTTATCCCCCATCGAAAAGTATCGTACGGGGGAAAACGGCCGGGCCTTCGCGACAGCATCTTGTTTGAGATGCCGATCGAACCAGTCCAGTTGAATTACCGACAAGTCGAGAGCCGCCTCGGGGCCAAAATCGACATCGACCACTTGCGCTTTGCCGATGGTCCCATGATCCCACGGCCCCAGTACGAGTCGTTGCTGCTGACGTGTGTGCGGATCGCGCGCGTGACGCTGCATCACCATGAAGTTGTCGACCGATTCGCGCGAGAAAAAGTCGTAGTAACCAACCACATGTAGTGCCGGAAGTTGCAGTTCCGGTAGCTTCGAGGTGAGGTCGAGTCGCGTCCAAAAACCGTTCGGCTCGGGATGGGTCAGAAAGGCATCCAGCCACGGCATGGGCCAACCGATCGCCTCGTCGACATCGCTGAGCGGAAGCCGCATCAAGGCCTCGTTCATTTCGTTCGGAATCGCTCCTTCAGGCTTGGGGGAATTGCCTGCGATCCAGGTCGAGATGAGCGCCAGTCGTACCGAGCCGCCGAGGTATAAATTGCGATAAAAGCTACTCCAAGTCGCTTGCGGCGCGATCACCACGAGCCCCTGGGGATGCTCAACCGCAGCCTGCCACTGAACGGCTCCCACATACGACCCACCCACCATGCCGACGCGCCCATTGCACCACGTTTGGCGTGTGAGCCACTCGATCGTGTCGTAGCCATCCTGCCCTTCGTTGTTATACGGCGCCAGGACACCTGCCGAAGCGCGAGTCCCACGACAATCCTGTGCCACGAAGACGTAGCCCGCTTTGACCCAGTATTCACCCAGTCCCTTTTGACTCGTGCGATCGTAGGGTGTCCGCATCAGGACCACTGGAGCTTGCGTTAACGTATCGTCACGATAGACATCCGTAACGAGTTTGACTCCGTCGCGCATCGGAATGCTGATGGTTTCCTGTTTCATCTCCGCGAACGCCGCGTCACAGAACGTGAGCGTCACGAGCATGGCCAGGGAGATTTTGTTGGTGTATTTCATGAATTGATTTCGCTCAGGGTTCCGGTGCTCGATGCGAATGCATCCGTTTCCAGTCCCATGTTTTGTAACATGGTCACAAACAGATTGCACAGTGGTGTATTCTGGTCCCGTTTATACGCAAGGTACTGACCATGCCGGAAGCCACCGCCGGCAAGTAAAATGGGCAGGTTCGTGTTGTCGTGCGTATTCGCGTCCCCCATATTGCTGCCGAAGAGAATCATCGTACGATCGAGTAATCGCCCCTCTGCTTCGGGTTTATCAGCGAGGTTTTTCAGCAGCCTCTTCAAGAGTCCCATTTGCCGACGATCAGCCTCTTCGAGTTGTTTGACCTTGTCGTCCGCCTGCCCGTGATGGCTGAGATTGTGATAGTCTGTCGTTGTATTTTGTTTGTCCCCCAACTGGAATGCGGGGGTCGCGAAAGCATCGACCATAAGTGTGACAATGCGCGTTGAATCCGACTCCAGCGCTAACTGTGCCATCGACAGCATCAAATCGAACTTCTCGAAAAACAGCTTGTGATCCAGCAGGTCTGCGGGAGGTGATTGAGTCGTGGTCGGCTTGGGACGCATTTCCCATTCCCGCGCCGTGAGGAGTCGCTCTTCAATCTCGCGGACAGAAGTCAGGTATTGATCGAGTCGTGTTTTGTCATCGCGGCCGAGATTGCGGCTGAACTGCTGCGTGTCAGCCAGCAATGTATCAAGAATGCTCCCACGCTCTTCCAGTTTCTTCAATTGCCGCTGTACGGTAGCGGCATCCCCCTGCACAAACATCTTTTGAAAGAGCGCCGGAGCACTCTCTTCGGCGGGAAGCAACGCACCGTCGCGAGTCCAGGCAAGACTTCGATTCGCTTTATCAATATTCACCCCGAGATTGAGCGTCGGAAATCGAGTGACGGGGCCAAGCTTCTCGGCGGCGAACTGATCCAGCGAAATCTGATTGCGAAAGCCACTCTTCGTCGGACCGCGAGCCGCAGTGAGAAAGCAATTCTCTGTGCTGTGTCCACCGACCACACCCGGATGCGATAGACCGCTGAACACGGTGAAGTCGTTGCGAAATTCGGCCAACGGCGTCAGGGAGGGCGAAAGGAGATAGTCACGCCCCGCACCCTGCGGAAAGAATGGCTTCGGCAGCACTCCCAAGTTATTCGAGATCAGCAACATCCGTCGCGGACGGGGGGATCCCGCTGCGCCAACCGATCTCGGCGCCATGCAATTGAGGAACGGCAAAGCGAGTAGTACTCCCGCACCTCTTAAAAATTGGCGACGACTGGATCGTGATGCGGTCGAGCCAAAGACTGAATTCATGGTGTGATTCCGACAAGGGGATGCTTCAGGCTGTGACCAAGTTCCAAGGGAATTCGGGAATTCGGTCGAACATTATTCGAGCGGATCCGGTCCAAGAAAAATCGAACTTTGTACGAGAGAATGCAGAAGATCGCGAACCGAATATTCATTGGCAGCAGACGCATCCAGAATCGACTCTAACTCGGCACGGTCCGCAAAGCGAACAGGGGTGCCGGTCGCGTAAAGTATAAACTGGTGCAGCAAGTTGCGAGCGAGTTGTCGAGGATTTCCGGCCAGGATCGCTTTCAAGTCGCGGATATTTTGGAAGCGACGACCATCCAGCAGTTGGCCCGCAGCATCGACCGGTTCCGCCAGCGTATAGACGAAGTCATGTCCGGCGCGATCAATGCCACTGACCCGTTCGCCTTGTTCAACACCACGATAGCGCGTTCGCCAGCCCCCCAGGATGTCGAAATTTTCGAGTGCCAGCCCGACGGGATCAAAGCGCGCGTGGCAGGCCCGGCACAGATCGGACTTGGTATGCAGTGCCAGCAACTCTCGAATCGTCTTCGCACCGCGGAGATCCGGTTCAACAGCCGGTACACTTGTTGGGGGTTGTGGGGGTGGTTCGCCGATCAGTCGCTCCATGATCCAGGCTCCGCGAACGACTGGCGACGTGGATGTTCCGTTCGCGGTCACTTTCAGCAGGGCTGCTTGTGTGAGCAGGCCACCCAGTGGGCTCTCTGGGGGGAGCATCACCTTGCGCAGGGCCGAGCCCTGTATGTGGGCCGCGTCGGGCAAACCGTAGTGCTGTGCAAGGCGATCGTTGACGAACACGAAGTCGGCCGCGACGAGCATTCGCGAGGGGAGGTTGTCGCGAATCATCATCGTGACAAAGGCCCGCGTTTCTCTTTCCATCGACTCCACCAGGTAGTCATCAAACCGATACTCGGGATAGAGACGAATGTCAGGATCATCACGGCGGACATGCCGCAAGCTCAGCCAATAATCCGTGAAGTTGTTGATGAACCGCTGAAATCCTGCACTGGCGATCAGGCGATCGGTTTCGTCGCGAAGTCTTTTCTCATCGCGAAGCTGCCCGGTGCGAGCGAGTTCCAGCAATGTGGCATCGGGTCGCGTATTTGCGAGGAAATGTGACAACCTCGACGCGATCGCATACGAATCATCGGGGGAAATGGGCTCGCGCAGGTAAATGAATTGACTCGATGCCAGGAATGCCTGATATCCCGCCAGTATCGCATCGATGAACGTGTCGTTGGCATCGAGACGACTGAGAACGAGTTGTTCAAATTTTTGTAGTCGCTCTTCGGAGACCGGTTCCCGCGCGGCCAAGTCCACAAAACGACGCAGCAACCGATGGACCTCAACGGAATCCACCTTCGGTCTGTCGAAATTTTGACGAGGATCAACCGGCAGGCTGTCGATGCCACTCCGTTCATCGAACAGCACGCGATGGGATGGCGGCGGCCATTCGTCCGCTGAGATCGGGCCTTCAATTTCAAGCCACTGAAAGGCAACCCCCGATTGGCACCCTGCAGGGAACGGGGGATAGCGGTAAGTTGGTGGACCACCGTCGACGTTGCGAGCCAACGGAACCGGCAGTCCCAGCAGGCTGTACTCAAAGGTCTCGCGTTCGCGGAGCCGAATGGTCGTTTCGTAGGTCGCAACCGTCGGCTGGATATCGATAATGCCACCTGTGGCACGAACATCCCCCGAGACATCAGGGCCAGAGGGCTTACGGGCTCGAAACGTCATCGGTACAGGATGTGATGCAGGTTTGAGTTGGTAGTCTTTCACCTGGGACACTGAACGGGCAGAGAACCGGACGCGGTACTCACCTGGCAGTGTGGCGACAAAGCCGCGAGGATAGCCGTAGTACGGCCAATGAGCGGAACGAAACAGCGCGAGTTCCACCACCGGATCATCCTTCAATTCCTCGAGTTGTTTGCCGTCAATCGCCTGATTTTCCCTGGCAAAGAACATCGCTTCGCGTTCACCGAATGTGGCTCGTTCAGGAAACAGGCTGGTCGCGACGGCTCGAAACCGAGTGACTGGGGGAGGCTTGGGGCCATTGGCCATTGCCTGGCGCAACGCGGCATCGGCAGCATCCAGATAGGCGGCCAACTGGACGCGTGACATATCGAGTGACGCGGACGTCTTGTTGAACCGATGCCCCTCGCGGTCCTCGGGCAACATGTCGCGAATATCCAGTTGCGGCAGCTTGAGCAGATCGCGAAGGTTTTGTTCGTACTCGTCCCGATTAAGCCGCCGCAACGGACCACGGCCATGAGCCTTGATGTCTGCAAGGTCTGCAGCATGGATCGCTCCCTTGAGCGATTTCACCAAGCGCGTCCGCGATTCGATGGGCAAGTGATCCGCCTGTGGCGGCATCTCCCGTTGTTCGATGCGATCATGGATGCGCGTCCAACGCTCACGCACCGCTGATTCGTTCAGGTCAAACGACAACGTGGTGAGATCCAAACCTCCCTCGATCGTCTCCGAGTTGTGACATTCGATGCAGGATTGTTTCAACAGCAACGAAGTGGAATGAGGAAGCTCACTCGCAGGGGATGGGAGCGAAATGGCCATAAGCGAAATAAAAAATGTCACAGCACAGTTTCGTCGAATCATGCAGAAATCGCTTTCGTCACAGAAAAGTGCCTGAATCGCGCCAAAAATGCCCCAAACGCATCTTCAAAAAGCTGTGGTACAGATTGTACACAGGCTACCAAACAGGACCTCGATCGTAAATTCCTTCGCCAATCGACAAATTGAACGCGGCAGTATTGGTTGAGCCTCGCAGCCACGTCGTCCTGCCACCGCTTTGCAGCCTGCGGTGAAGCTGTGCGGAATAGGGGTTGCCGAAAGCTGAAGCAATGAAGAAGCGAACGCGAGACCCCGTTCGACAAGCATTTACGGTCATCGTGATTGCCAAATGCGTTTTGCGAATTCCCAACACGCCGACCAGAACCAGTTGAGTTGATTTTGGAGAAATCCCCTTTCCAGAGATCGAGGACTTTCAATTGGTTGAACTTGCGAACCTCGGCAAATCGACGTTGGCGAATTGTTTAAGTTTTACGGTGAATGTTACCTGTGTTTTTCACGATGAAGAACTCTTCCGGCAAACAACGTGCGTCACACCGACGCTCGCGATTTCCTCTCACGAATGACGAATCCGCCCGATACACATTTGCCGCCTCATCGCTTGCACTTCCGCATTATTTCGGAACCGCTTACAATCCGTCGAAACCGAAAATAGGGAGCATCGTCATGCAACGTGTTCGAGTGACCGTACGACATAATCCGGACGATCCATCCGATGACCTGCGATGCGCGGCACGCATACGGCGGGATCTTTGGACTCACTCGCCAGCCGAAATCGACCCAGACAGTCCTCGGCACGGCACACATCGGGACGCACAGAGCAACGCATTTTTCGAGTTCGCCACAGATCGGTTTCGAGACGTGCAGCGGGTACTGACTGAATACGGATACGCCGAACGGACCGAGGCGACCGTCGTTCAAGACGAGAACGGCACCGAGTGTGTGAACTGCGGGAATATCACTCCGGAATTCGTGGCCGCTTGTCCAGCTTGTCACTTCCGGGAAATTGAAAATTGCCCCCATTGTAATCATGATGTCGCGCGTTTGGCATACATTCCAAAAGTCGGAGACCTGTTTCAGTGTCCGAACTGCCAACGGAGGGTCCGTCTGCAATTTCAGGATCCGCTGTTCGACGGGAACGGAGATTACAAACAACCGCTGATCCGTGTCATCGTCGCCGAATAGGATCTGGCCCAATGAAATTTGATTCGGATGGTCACGCCCTCATCTCGCCGCTCGAGTTGAGGGCGTTGGCATTCGATAACCCGGATGCACTCATCAACCACTGGTTACTCCCTGGGACACCGATGGCGTTTGCCACGTATGACCAATACATCCGTTTCGTTGACTATCTTAAAGAAAAGACAGGGATTCACCCTCATCAGTTCGTTTTCCGAGGAAGCACTAAAATCGGCTACAGCATTTCACCCAATCGCGAGACGAGGAAGACATGGAAGCGGTTCGGCCCCAGTTCAGACCTTGACCTCGCGATTGTCGACCCAAACTTCTATGCCACGCTCGACGACCAAGTTCGGCGTTGGGACCGACAGCCTGAAAATCAAGCTCAAGTGTTGCGATACCGGACTGGCATGGAGTTTGACCGATATCGAGCCCGCGTGTTCCAAAAAGGTCAGCACGACTGTTACCGTTTCTTTGACGTCCCGCGAGAAATTCAGTGTCTGTCGGATCTACAAAAGATTCTTGAAAACGCCCCCATAGCAAAGTGCTGCGTTCACAATTTTGTCGATATCAAGGCATTCATTTTCCGAGATCGCTGGGCGGTACACCGTCGATATCATACCGATCTTGACGACCTGCGTCGTGGCTTAACTGCGATCAACAATCCGCTTCCTTCCGCTCCGGATTTGCCATTAGACCCAGACGAGGCATAAATCCGAACACGTAAGTGCGGGGGTTCTGGGGAAGTGCGTATGACAAGAAAACGGTTCAACGACAAACCAAGTGCGCGATTGGGAAAATTCAGTTT
>JBIKZJ010000639.1:0-2809 GCA_044354755.1 Schlesneria sp.
CGCGGTGCGCGCGGTAAAGAGACGCTGATCTTAAACAAAGTCTCACGCGCGACCATCCACAAACGATCGAAGCCTTACCATTGCCACGATGAGTTCCTCGACGTGACCCCAAGCCGGATAGAAGGGACTGACATTCGGGACAGGCACCGCAGACGGAGCCAGTCCTCTTTCCGCCTCCAAGTCGAGTGTTTATTCCAAGGTTTTGGCTCGGTCGGCGAATCGGCGGTTTCTGCCGCTCGCTTGCCAAACTTCGCCCCGCTAAAGCCGTTACAATCGGCATTGCAGGCACTACCGGCCTGTTTCCTTGAGACTCATCATTGCAACTGTTTCCTTTCCTTCGAGGTGACTTGTCCGCATCGTCGATACCTCCGGCAGGACTGTCAAAACCATTACGCATCGCGATGGCAGATTCTTTATTGTGCGTCGATTGGGGTACTTCACGTGAACCGAATTCAAACGTTGCGATTTCGACTCAGCATGCGACTCTTCCACTGTGGCCTGATTGCGGCCACCCTGATGCTGGGCTGTACCTCGTCCCGCTGGGGGGCCGATCGGGCAACCGTGCTGGGGCGTGGCCTTGGCCCATTTCAGCAAAACAAAGAGGGACTTGCTCGACGCGAGTCTGCCGGATCAGACTTGATATCCCAGGGGAATTCGTCGGCAAAATCGGCGGCAACGGTTGACAGGGATCTGCTGACGACGCGGCAGGGGAAAGCGGGAAGGACGAATGTCACTACGGATTCCCAATACAATTCGATTCGCCAAGTGAGTGGTGACAGTGATCCGCAATCGCTGGCCGAGATTGTCGCAGCGAATATTGCCGTGTCACCGGCCAATCCCCCTTCGGCACAAAATACGGGGTCGTCGAAACGGCTGCAGATTCCCACAGAATTGCCAGGTGCAGCGGCCCCTGCGATCGACCTGCCGCCGCATGATGTCGATGATGTTCAAGGCCGGATGAAGGATATACAGCAAAGCTTTGGTGCGTTGCCCAAGGTGGTACAGGGGCGTGTCAATTCTGCAGAGTCAGGTCGAACTTACACGCTGGATGAACTGCAATCGGTGGCGCTCGCATCCAACCCGGTGATGACGCAGGCCGGGGCGCAGGTGATGGCCTTGCGCGGTACCGCGTTACAAGCGGGTCTGCATCCCAATCCGGTGATGGGTTATGAAAGTGACTCCGTTGGATCCAATGGGAATCCCAACTATCAGGGTGGCTACATCAGCACCGTCATTAAAACCGCCGGCAAACTGGATTTGGCGGAATCGGCTGCGAATGTCGATGTCTGGAATGCCGATTTAATGCGGCAGAAGACCCGGATTGAACTGATTACCCAGGTCCGTGGTGCCTACTTCGCGGCCTTGATTGCTCGCGAAAACGTCAAAGTGACCGAAGCACTGGTCCGATTCACGGACAGCGTCTATCAGATACAGCTGGACCAGTTACGAGGGGGTTTCGTTTCGACCTACGAACCGATTCAGTTGCGGGCACTTGCGGTTCAGGCAAGAACGGCGCTGACTCAAGCCCGGAATCGGTATGATGCGTCGTGGCGGCAACTGGCAGCCATCGTTGGCACGCCGGACCTGCAGATTGGAGAACTCGAAGGGTCTCCGGATATGCCGATTCCGGAGATCGACTACGACAAGGCACTCCCTTACGTCCTTTCGAATCATACCGATGTGCTTGCCGCCAGGAATTCTGAGGCTCAGGCTCGGATCAATCTTCGCTTGCAGGAAGTGAACCGGATTCCGGACCTTAATTTCTACACGGCATTGCAGAAAGATTATACGACTGCTCCCATTTATCGCTTAACGTACAATATGCAGGTCGGGATCCCCGTCCCGATTTTTGACAAAAATCAGGGAAATATCCTGAATGCAAACGGCACTCTGATGAAAGCCTCGCAGGAAGCGGCACGCGTGCAGAATGATCTCGCGACGAAGCTGGCCGATGCGACGGAACGCTACGCGAACGCCAGCAATCTGGTGGAAATGTATCGCGATCATATCCTTCCTGATCAGGCACGGGCCTATCGGGGGGTCTACGAGCGACACCAGCAGCAACCCGACCTGGTCGGTTTTGCCGATGTCGTGACGGCGCAGCAAACACTGCTCGTCTCGATCGGAATCTATATCAATTCGCTCGCAATTCGCTGGCAGGCCTTTACCGATATCGGATCGTTGATCCAGGCCGAAACCATTGGAGGGATCGAAGCGATCATTCAGAGTGGGGAAATGATTCGAGAAGAGGAAACTCCGATGGTGGTTCCACCGCTGCCAACCTTGGAATTAAATCGATGAGTTTTGCTCTTCATTCCAGCCGGGGGGAAGCGTTTCGGAACCGAAACGTTCTTCCAGCCAGGGATCGCCGTGATTGTGGTATCCCTGCTGTTCCCATAACCCTGGCTGGTCCTGATCGCAAAAGTTCAGTCCTCGAACCCACTTGGCGCTCTTCCATGCGTATAACTGGGGAACGACCAGGCGGACGGGCCCGCCGTGCTCGAAATTGATCGGAACACCATCATGTGTATCCGCCAACAGGACATCACCTTGCAAAAAATCGGCTAACGGCATGTTGGTTGTCCAACCATCGTCGTTGCCGAGTGCGATCACATATTTTGCAGTCGATTTCACACCGGCTCGGTGGACGAGTTCCTGAATGGCCACTCCTTCCCAGAGATTGCCGAGTCGTGACCAGCGGGTGACGCAGTGGAAGTCAGAAAAAACTTTCACGCGGGGGAGCGCCCGGTACTCGGACCAACTGAGCGACAATGGGTGTTCGACCAATCCCCGAACTTCGAAGGTCCAA
>JBIKZJ010000640.1:0-2793 GCA_044354755.1 Schlesneria sp.
TCTCGTCTCCTTGAAATTGGATAATTCAGATATTCCTGCACCATATCGGTGACGAATCCTCAGGGCAATCCCGACTGGGCACCTCTACCCTAATCCGCGATGAGTCTCCTGAATTGAGTCGGTTCAGGTTTGACAAACGGTCCGCAGAAAAGGTGCCGCAGAAAAGGTGCCGCAGAGATCCCTGCTGCGGATTTTCACTCGCGTCAGGCCATGATGCCGACAGATCCCGCCGGACGCGATTTCGTGTATGATTCTCCGAACATTCCGGCCCATTCAGTCCAGTCCATCAGTCGTTGATTGCAAATTGCTGATGAAGTCACACTTGAAAACCGCATCATCGGCACCGCCAACATGGTCGAGGAAATCACAATGAAGTCATTCGAGGATCTTGTCGAGGCACGTAAAGACTGGTTGCAGACCATTCTCAGGCCCTGGTGCCAGCTTGCCTGTCGTCGTGATCTACTGAAAGCCGAACCTGACTGGACCGATATCGCGGGGAAGGTCGATCCCGACAAAACACTCTGGGCCTGGGCTTGGTCACGATTTCCCGATCTGGTTCACGAAAGTTTGGGAATCGAGGAAACCTCGGAAGTCGAAGTTCAGTTGCGCGATGGACGCTCGTTTCTCGGCTTTCCTGATGCACGGGACAGCCAGCGGGGCGAGTTAATCCTTTGGGTACAAGACCCCATCACACAACGCTCAACACGATGTGGCCCCTTTTCGATCGATGATGTCGTATCGGTCAGCATTCTTCATTGAAATCCATCGCTTTTTCCCACCCGTTTTCTTCCACAACCTCTCAGGAGCACCCATTCCCATGAGAATTCGCACCCTGGCTTGCCCCTTTTGCAGCCTGCTCATTTCCAGTCTGGTTCTCGCGAATCTGGAGATTTCCGTCGACGCAGCACCGATTCCGTCCATCCCCCTGAGCAAGTTGGAATGGGCCGTCTTCAGCCTGGATGTCAACCAGAACGATTTCCCCGCCGCAACGGCTCGTCCAAAATCAAATCCCCAGCCGGAAGTGGCTCAACCCCCCGCCGAGCGACGGCCGCTAGTCGACGAGTTGGACCAAACCGAATGGCTGGCCATCATGTTGGCCCATCGCTTCACCAACACAGAAATTGCCGACGTATTGGGCATCTCGCCAGACGAAGCCAATCAGCTCGTCCAGAACACAAAACCCAATTCACCCGACCTGCTCAAACGAGTCCCTCCGACGGGGGCCGGAGTCCCCGTCGTCCTCCCCTATCCGGGAGGTCGTCATCCCCGCATCGGCTTTCTCGAAGGAGCGGTCCGGCCACAACGAGAAACCAAAGTCAGCCTGTTCGCCCCCTGGAAGGATGGCGGATATGTCGTCATCGATCTTCCCGAAGCGGTATGGCATCAGCCCGACGGAAAACGGGAACTCCTCTATCTCGCCCATACGCATGTCCCCACAATCTGGGACAAACAACAGGTCACACTCAG
Source organism: Schlesneria sp. (assembly GCA_044354755.1). Lineage (GTDB taxonomy): Bacteria > Planctomycetota > Planctomycetia > Planctomycetales > Planctomycetaceae > Schlesneria. The sequence continues at coordinate 1,468 of JBIKZJ010000640.1, forward strand.
CCCACTCGAATGGAATCGCAAAGTCCCCGCAACCCTCCAGCTGGAACGAGTCTTGCCAAATCAGGTCACGATGACATCCTGTGCGAAACGAGTCACCGAGGGACTACGAATGGAGTTCTCGATCGCAAACCACTCCAAAACCGACTTAACCGGCCTGCACGTGCAAATGTGTGCCATGCTGAAAGGACTCGTCGGCTTTGACGAACAGACCAACGACAACAAGCTTTTTCAAGCCCCCTTCGCGGCATGCAAAGATCGATCCGGAAATCGATGGGTCATCCTGGCTTTCGACCATTGTCATCGTGCCTGGGGAAACCCTCCTTGCCCGTGCCTCCATTCTGATCCGCAGGTCCCTGATTGCGCGGCCGGTGAAACCCAAGTTGTGCGTGGCTGGGCCTCGTTCTATGAAGGAACCGACATCAAGGCCGAACTGAAACGACTTGAAAAACTGGCGTTCGAGCCAATTTCACAGACCGAGTGAAAACCCTGTGACGGATCAAGCTTCACATTTCACGTATCCCGGTTCACGACCCGGTTCACGATGAAGCAGACGCTGGGGACACCCCCTCGCGGGTGAAATGATGAAGCATGATTCCTGCCGTCACCGCCACATTCAGCGAATCGGTGCCGCGACACATCGGAATCGTCAGCTTCCGGCTGCAAAGCTGCGTCCAGTTTTCCCCCAATCCCGTATCTTCGTTTCCCAGCAAGATGCCGAAACGAGCCGATCGAGCGGCTTGTTCGAGTCGTTCCGCACCCTCTTCCAGTACCGTGGCCGCCAACTCGAAGTGCCAGTCCTGTCTGAGTCGCAGCAGATCGGTGGCGAGATCTGCTGCTTCCAGGATTGGCAGCTTAAACGCTGTCCCCATCGAAACCCGAATCACTCGTCGCGAAAATGGATCGGCACAACCTCGTCCCAATAACAACGCATCAACCCCAAATGCGGCACTGATGCGAATGATCGCCCCCAGATTTTCCGGGTTATCACAGTTCGGGCAAACCACGACGGTGAATCGTGGTGCTGCCGCTGGTAAAACCTGTACTGGTAAAACTGGTATTGGCAAAACCTGTACTGGCAAAACCTGTACTGGCAAAACCAGGGCTGGCAAAACCTGCTCCAGAGAGGTACTCGGACGACGAACTCCACAGCCGATCACACCAACATGAAAATCAAAACCCACCAGTTCATTCATCACCGGTTGCGTGGCAAAGTAAAGCGGTACCGTCGGCGGAACTTTTCCACGCCATTCCTCAAGATGTCGCTCGCTGACAAACACCGAAGCGGTTTCATAGTCGCTGTCTAACAGCCGCTCAACCACCTTTTTT
>JBIKZJ010000254.1:0-9210 GCA_044354755.1 Schlesneria sp.
TCAATCCAGGTCGAATTTTTCTGGAATTCAGAAGATTTACGATGTCAAAACAATCGAATCGACGATATTATTTCGGAGTTCAAAACCTTGCGTTGATCAAAACCTTGCGTTGATCAAAACCTCGCGTTGAAGGAGCAGAAACGTGGGACTTGGTGAGCGACTTAAATTCGCACGCCAGTCATTGAAATTGACCCTGAACGACGTGGAAGAGCAAACCAGCGTCGGATCATCAACGCTTTCCGAGTTTGAAAACGAAAAGCGTGAGCCAAGACTTCTTCAATTAAAGGAACTTGCGGAACTTTACCGTCGTTCTACGGCGTTCTTTTTGGAAGATGGTCCGTTGCCGACGGAAATTGTTCTGTGGCGAAGCCGTCCAAATTCCCCTGTCGTCGAAGAATTGCAGGCGAAACTGCTTCGACTCACTGAACAGTATCACCATCTTGAACAGTGGTGCGACGATCATGAAGAACTTGACCTGCCGTGTCTGGCGGTCGATGCGTCTCGGTTTGGATACCACGATGCCGAGAAGTTGGCACATGACTTTCGAAACAAGTACGGCCTCGGTGAGCGTCCGGGGCAGTCGCTGATTCGTGTCGTCGAAGAAATCTGCAAAGTGAAAGTCTTTCACATTCCCTTTGAACCAAGCGGTAGTGCCGCTTGTACGCGTCACGATCAATTTGGTGCTGCAATTCTGTTGAATTCGAACAATGTTCGCTGGAGAAGGAATTTTGATCTCGCACAGGAACTTTTTCATCTGGTGACATGGAACGTATTCAGGCAGTTAGGCGATCCTTCTTTTTCCGAGGCATCCGACAAGGAGGAAAAGCTGGCAACATGCTTTGCCCGAAATTTGCTGATGCCACAGGAGCCACTTCGGATCGCAATTCAGTCACAACAAAATGCTTCAAACAAGTTGTCCTTCGACGATTTGTTTGAAGTCGCTCGCCAGTTCGACGTTTCCATTGAAGCCCTCTTTTGGCAGATGAAGTTCGTTTTCGGCTGCACAACGGAGTGGGTACAAGAGAATCTCGCCAAGCTCAAAGGTCAAATATCCTTTTGGGATCAACGACAACATGACGATCCCCAGATTCGACCTTTGCGATTTGAAGCGTTAGCATCCGAGGCGTTGAGGAAGGGATTGATTTCGACTGGAAAGTATGCCGAGTATGTCGGCATCACTCGGCGGGAAGCCATGAGACTGGTTGAGCAGGAAGCCTACGACGATGCCGAAATTGAAATTGCTCATTCTTGATGCCGGAGTCGTGATACATCTCCATGAGCTTCAACTTTGGCAGCCACTTCTTGTCTCTTGCGACGTGCATCTCTCTCGGATCGTGGCAGAAAGGGAAGTTCTTTTTGAACCGAACGAAGACGGCGGTTACGGTGATGAAATCGATCTTCGTCCAGATGTTTCAGCGGGACGAATTAACGTCTTTGAAGTCACTGCCTCGGACGTAAAAAGGTTCAGATTGTGGTTGCGGGAAGCTTAAGAATCTGTCGTGGGGTTGTGGTGGTTAGCTGTCAGTCGTTGTCACCAACCGACACGGGGTCGGCGGAGGGCGAGAAAACCTCGGGGAGATGGCCCCCGGTTGGCGACTGCGTTCGCGGCAAACGGAGGCTGAGCCCAGCCCAAGTTTGAAATGACCGCTCGGGGATTCCTCGAAAACTCTTGGGCTGGCGGGTCTATGCTGCCACGATTCACCGGGGGGGTCGTTGGCGCTGACTGGGACTTCTGCCATACTTGATCTGTTCCCTGCGGCTTGGTTTTTCACAAAATCCTGGCGTTGAGACTCTTAATGCAATTACAGTCCCCTTTTTTAAAGCGGATTCATGACGGGACACGACATCCATCACGCTACGCTCAGCAACGGGCTGACCGTCCTTGTTGAAACTATGCCCGCTGTGCAGTCAGCGGCATTTTCTCTTTTGGTCCCGGCCGGTAGTGCCTACGATCCCGTCGGACAAAACGGAATCTCGAATGCACTCGCCGACTGGATTACTCGTGGTGCCGGGAAGATGTCGAGTCGCGAATTGCTGTCGGCGTTTGACCGGCTGGGGATTCAGGCCCACGAGTCCTCGTCGCTGCACCATCTTGCCATGGGGGGATCGTGTCTGGCTGAGAATCTCCCCGCTGCGTTGCGGTTGTATGGCGATGTCGTCAAGCATCCTCAATTTCATGAAGAGGATTTCGAGGCGGTGATGGCGGGGGTCGAACAGTCGCTGTTGGGGATCGAGGATGAGCCTCGGCAGAAGGTGATGTTTGAATTGATCCGGCGCTGCTTTTCTTCCCCCTGGGGACAGCCTGCGGAGGGGACCCTGGCGGATCTGGAAAACATCACACCACAAGTGGTGCGTGAGCAATTCCGGCGTTGTGTCCGTCCGCGTGGGGCGATTCTGGGGATCGCGGGAAATGTGACGCTTGAACAATTGCTGCCGGTGCTGGAAGAGACCTATGGAGACTGGACCGGCGAAAACGAAATCGTGCTGAAGACCGGTGACCGTGGTGTCTATCGTGATCATCTGGATCATGAGGCGACCCAGACGCACATTGGGGTTGCCTACCCGGCGGTCCCTTATGGGGCGGATAACTATTATCAAGCCTGGGCGGCGGTGAGTGTCCTCAGTGGGGGGATGAGCAGCCGTCTATTCACCGAAGTTCGGGAAAAACGGGGACTGTGCTATTCGGTCTATGCGTCGCTCAGTTCCTCGAAAGACGAAGGTCAGGTGTTGTGTTATGCCGGGACCACCGTTGAACGAGCTCAAGAGACGCTGGATGTGATGCTGAAGGAACTGAATCGACTCGAAGAGGGGATCGAAGAGGCGGAACTGGTGCGGTGTAAAGCTCGGGCCAAAAGTTCGCTGATCATGGCTCAGGAGTCGACGGCGGGGCGGGCCGGGTCGTTGGCTCGCAACTGGTTTCATCTCAACCGCGTCATCACGCTGGATGAAGTTCGCGCCAAGATCGAGGCGCTGACCACTCAGAGCGTGCTCGATTATGTGAAGTCGCATCCGTCGCGTGAGTTTACCCTGCTGACCATCGGTCCGAATCCGCTGCAGGGATAGCGACGAGGGTGATGATCCGATGGTGATGATCAGGGTCGGTTTTCTGTCTGATTTCGAGAACTTTTCATGAGTTGGTCGACAATCGAGTTGGCGGGGAAGTCGGCAGACGTTTACGTTCCCGCCTTGGCAGAGAAGCCGACGGGTGTCGTGATGTTTCTGCACGGCTACGATGGGGTGACGCTCAAGGAGAATCCCTGGTACACGCAGGAACTCGCCCGGCACAATCTGATTGGATTCTGCCCTGTGGGGCCGCATTGCTGGTGGTCGGACGTGATTTATCCTCCGTTTGATGAGCAGCTCAGTCCGATAGACTTTCTCGTTCAGCATGTCCCTGCTTACTGTCAGGCGCAGTGGCAAATCGAACCTCCTCACATTGCGGTTTGTGGGTTCGAGATGGGCGGGCAAGGGGCGTTGCAGCTGACTTATCGCCATGCGCGACAATTCCCGACGGTGGTGGCGATTTCCCCCAAGATCGATTTCGAGAGCTGGTGGGGGCATGGGACCTCGCTGGATACGTTGTTTGCGGATCGGGAAGCGGCTCGTCAGCGCACCGCAATCCTGCATCTTCATCCGCTGAATTATCCGAAACATCAATTCCTGTTGTGCGATCCGACGGACCTGTATTGTTTCGACGGGGTGTTGACGCTGGCGAGTAAATTGTCCTCGACGGGGATCCTGTTTGAACAGGATTTTGTCTCGACCCACGGCGGGTTTGGGTGGGGGTATGTTAACGCGATGGTGCCGGCAGTGATGGACTATATCAAACGGAATGTGTGATCCGGAAAAATAGACGTTTCTGGCAGGAAATTTGGGATCAAACTCGAAGAAACGGGAATTCGGTCGTATGATGCGGCAGAGACCGGGGGAATATTTTTTGAGACTCTTGGTCGGGGTGCTGGGATTCTGCTGCGTGGGGATCCTGAGTTTTTTTCCTTTTACCCGAGGTTCATCCTGTGCTGGCTGGTCCTTTGTTTTCGCGTGAGGCTCTGACGGTCCCCCGGCAGTTGTCCCATTTTTTGATTCGTTCCGGGTACATTGGTGCGTTCTTCGTTCTGATGTACACCGCTGCGCAGACCACCTTTGGCTGGCAACAGGTGCGAAATCTGGGTGACATCGCCCGGTTCGGGCAGCTGGTCTTTCAGGTGTTTGCTGTGGTGCAGCTGGCACTGATGATTTTTTTCTCGGTGCTGTTTGCTGCAGGGAATGTGGCTCAGGAAAAAGACCGGCGAACGATGCTGCTGCTGTTGATGACCGACCTGCGCGATCGCGAACTGGTGCTCGGAAAGCTTTGCTCCAGTCTGCTGCTCCCTTGTGTGCTGCTGACCGCCTCGATTCCCGTGTTTGTCATTATTCAGATGTTGGGAGGGATTTCCCCTCAACAAATCGCCGCAGCGGTCGCCATTTCGGCGGCGGCGGGATTCGTCGCGGGGACTTGGGGTTCGCTGGTTGCCTTCTGGCGAGAAAAGACTTTTCAGACGTTGGCGATCAGTCTGATCGGGATTGTGCTTTACCTGGGACTGGTGGAAGGTGTGGTCGCCATTCTGGGGGCCGGTTCGAATCTTGGGCTGTTGATCGGAACCGGAAATCCTTTTCGGGCGATGTTTCGCGTGCTCGATCCGCTGGATCACTCAGGGGGACTGAACTTCATCGAGGTGGCGCTGCGGTCGGTCGGATTGTTGGCGGCTTTGGCTTTGGTCAATATTGTTGTGACGATTCTGCGTGTGCGTATTTGGAATCCTTCACGTACCCTCGGCGACATGGCGACGCTGGACGAGAAAGATCGGGGCGTTGTCCGACCACCTCGACCCGTCTGGAACAGCCCGGTGATCTGGCGTGAGATGATGACCAAGGCGTATGGACGCAAGGTGATTGTGATTAAGCTGGCCTACGTGGCGATCGCGGCGGCGGCCGGTTATTCGGTCTACTCGACCCCCACCAATTCGGCGCTGGTTCTGGGAATGGTTTCACCGGTCGGAGCGGCATTTATTGCCCTGAGCCTGTTGTCGATGATGCTGATCAACGCACAGGGGGTGACGGCGCTCACGAGTGAACGAGATACGGGGACGCTGGAACTGCTGCTGGTGACGGACATCAGTGCCAAAGAGTTTATTTATGGCAAGCTGGGTGGCGTGCTGTACAACAGCAAGGAATTGATCCTGATTCCGTTGATGTTTATGGGCTGGTATCTGGTGCAGGGGGTGCTGACACTGGAAAACTTTACTTACATTGCGTTGGGATTCCTGGCCCTGATCCTGTTTGCGGGGATGCTGGGATTGCATTCGGGTTTAAGCTATTCGATTTCTCGCACGGCGATCGCGAACAGCCTGGGGACGATGTTCTTCCTATTTGTTGGGATCTTTATTTGCATGATTCTGATTCTGCAGGCGCGTGCTTCGTTCGGGCTGCAGTTGCCCAGCTTTCTGGTGTTCATTCTGGGGGGAAGTCTCGGGCTGTGGGCGTCGCTCACGCATCGAAATCCGTCCCCTGCACTGACGTTGGCTGCCGGAATCTTGCCGTTTTGTACGTTTTATGCGATCACCAGTTTCCTGCTGGGGCAGACTTTGGGGGTTTGTCTGTTCGTGGTCGCGGCTTATGGATTTACCACGGTCGCGATGCTGATTCCAGCCATCAGCGAATATGACTCGGCCTTGGGGCGTTCCGAGATGCCTAAGGGTTAACACGGACCGCAAATCCCGCTAGAGTCTTTGGTGATGATCTGGTGTGGAGGATCTTGTCACGCAACGGTGCAGGATGGGATCTCTCGCTTGCCAGTCGTTCGCAGCACTGAAATTGACCTCAGGACTATTCGTTGGAGCCCGCCAAATGACCGTACGTCTGCGCTGTCTATTCCTTGTGTTGGGGCTGTCCGTTCCGCTTTCGAGCCTGATGGCTGCCGACGCGACGCAGCCTCATCCCCGGATTTCCGGATTCGAACGGTTTTACGCGGGAACTCGAGACAAGCCCAAGAGCGAAGACGAAGAACCGGTCAAGCTCGATCCGGTCACCGGTGGACGCATCTTGCTGGGTGAGTTGAACTGCACCTCGTGCCATGCGGTGGCCGAGGGGACCAGGAAGCAACTCACACCCAAGCAGGCACCCATCCTGGATGGGATCGGCAGTCGGGTCAAAGTGGACTGGCTGCGTAGTTATTTGGCCAACCCCCATGCGTCCAAGCCGGGGACCACGATGCCGGATCTGATTTCGGCCTTGCCGGAAGCGGCGCGCGAGTCCACGATCGAGGCACTGACTCATTTTCTGGCATCAACCGGAAGTGTTCCCGAGGCGCATTCCAATCCGACCGCGGCCAAGAAGGGTGAGGGCCTGTTCCGAACCGTGGGCTGCCTGGCCTGCCACAATTCTCAGGCGGAAAACAGCCCCGACCTGGCCACGTCGGTGACGCTCCCCGACTTATCGAAGAAGTACTCGGCCCCCAGCCTGATGGCCTTTCTGAAAGATCCGCTGAAAGTCCGACCATCGGGTCGGATGCCGGCTCTTGGATTGAGTGACGAAGATTACCAGAGCCTGGCACACTATTTTGTGCGGGGTGGCCAGTTGACCGTGAATGCCAAATTTCAGGTCTATCATGGACAATGGAATAAATTGCCGACGTTTGCCGACTTGAAAGCGGTGAGTGAAGGGGAGTCTGCTGGGTTTGATGTTTCTGTGGCAGGACGAGCGGGTGATTATGCCATCCGGTTCAGCTCGCACCTGCAGATTGCCAAAGCGGGCGAATACCAGTTTGTGCTCGGCTCCGATGACGGCAGCAAGCTGATCATTGATGACGAGTTGGTCGCCGATTGCGATGGGATTCACCCGCACCAAACGGTGGAAGGGCGCAAGAAACTGGATGCCGGTTTTCATCGAGTCGTGGTCGAATACTTTCAGGGGGGTGGCGAGGCAACATTGGATGTGCTGATTGCCGGACAGGGATTGGCACAACAACCCTTAGCGGGATTTCTCTTTCTCGAGCCGAAAGTCCCTGCCGCCTCTCCGGATAAAGCAACGTTTACCCTCGATGCGGGGTTAGTCGACAAAGGTCGGCAGTTGTTTTCCACGATCGGTTGTGCGTCATGCCATACGCTGACGATCGAGGGGAAAGCGATTGCCTCGGAACTGCAGGCCAAGCCATTGGCAGAAGTGGCGGCCAATACCGGTTGCCTGGCGGAAAAGGTGGGTGGCAAAGCGCCGCGGTATGGACTGAACCAGGTGCAACGCAGCGCACTGAACCTGGCGCTGAAAGCGGCACCGGACGAGTTAGCTGCGGAAACCGTTCATCGGACGCTGGCGACACTGAACTGTTACGCCTGTCACCAGCGCGACCAGTTGGGTGGTGTCGAGGAAGCACGGGACAGCGTGTTTGAATCGCGGCAGAAAGAGATGGGGGACGAAGGTCGGCTTCCCCCGATCTTGACCGGCGTGGGCGACAAGCTGCGTCAGGATTGGATGCGGCACGTGCTGCATAACTCGGCCAATGACCGCAAAGAGTATATGGTCACCCGCATGCCGAAGTTCGGACCGAACAACGTCGAGCCCTTGGTGACACTGTTCGAACAGGTGGATCTGAAACCCGATACGATGCCAAAAGCCAATTTCTCGGAACCCGATTATCGCGTCAAGGCGGCGGGTCGGCACATGGTGGGGGGACAGTCATTGTCTTGCATCAAGTGTCATGACTTTGGTCCGCACCCTTCGACGGGTATCCGAGCGATCAATTTAACGACGATGAATCAGCGATTACGACCCGATTGGTTTTATCGTTATGTGCTGGATCCTCAGGCCTATCGCCGTGGGACACGCATGCCCGCTCCGTGGCCCTTTGGTCAGACGACGGTTCGGGATCTGTTGAATGCCGATGTCAATCAGCAAGTGCAGGCGGTCTGGTTGTATCTGGCGGATCGTGACAAGGCACCGGTCCCGGTGGGACTGGTTCGTGAACCGATGGAGTTGAAGCCGACGACGGAACCGGTGATTTATCGCAACTTTATCGAAGGTGCAGGAAGTCGCGCGATTGGTGTCGGCTACCCTGAAGGGGTGAATATCGCCTTTGATGCGAACGACATGCGGATGGCAATGATCTGGCACGGAGCATTCATTGATGCCTCGCGTCACTGGACCGGCCGTGGAGTCGGTTTTGAAGCACCGCTGGGTGACGATATTCTGCCGTTACCAAGCCACGCCCCGCTGGTGGTTCTCGATCAACCCGATCGAGAATTCGCCTCAGGGCAGGCTCGTGAGAGGGGATATCAGTTTCTGGGCTATCGTCTGGACGAACAGCAGCGTCCGGTGTTCCGGTATTCTCTTCCTGGCCTGGTGGTAACGGATCATCCGATTCCCGTGAAGGGGACTGGAAAGTATCCGACCTTGAAGAGGGTGTTGAGCTTTGAAGGGACGGCGGACACGAGTCAGCTGTGGTACCGAGCGGCGGCGACCGGCAAAATTGAATCGCTGGGCCAGCGTCGTTATCGAATTGACGGGGTCTGGACGATGGAGATTGGTGGTAGCGGGGCCGAAGAACCCCGAATTCGCGAATCGGCCGGGAAGCAAGAACTGTTAATTCCGGTCCGGTCGAAGAATGGGAAGGCCGAGATCACACAGCATTATGTGTGGTGAACCGGAGTGATTCCGTTGGGTAAATCGATAAGGGATTGAGTTGGCCAGAATGGGTCGAATTGGCCAGAATGGGTTGAGCTGGCCAAGTCGAGAAGTGACAGGATTCCCGCAGGGGACGCTGCAAAATCGCTGGGGCCCTACGCCGATCGGCCGCACGATCAACGGGGGAGGTCGGAACGACTGAGCAGTGTCAGAGCCCCAACGAAAAATCGGTTCCAGCAAGAGTAGTCGACTGAAAGCGTAGGCGCTCGCCCGAGGAAAGCCATCAGACCATCCTCGGCTACACCTCCAGCCGACTATTCTTGGTGGAATCGATCTCTTGGTGGAATCGATCGAAAGCAAGTTCGTTGTCAGGCTCATGCCAAAGACAAAGTTCAAATCCTTTTCGACACAAACATTAAGAGCAATGGCTGTGCCGCGATTTCGTGGTCAGGAATGGAATTGTCGAACTCGCTCGATTTCAGGTGAGAAAACCGTTTGTGCCCGTTTTTCAATCACAGAAATTGATAGCAGCTATGCACGGAGGTAAGGCAACGT
>JBIKZJ010000669.1:0-9202 GCA_044354755.1 Schlesneria sp.
GGAGAAATGAGACGGACGCAGGACCACGCTACAGCGTGACCATCGTACGACTCTACAAGGTCGAAGGAGGGGACTGGGAATCCAGCACTTCCTTCGGTCGCGACGAATTGCCACTCGTTAGCAAAGTTGCAGACATGGTCCACACTTGGATCTATCAGCAATCGGAACGAACCGAAGAGCCAAAAGTGCAGTCGCAAGATTCGCAACCAAGCTCTGAACGAAGTCCCGGACGGCGACGAGAAAAGGCCGGTGCACGCTAATCGCATCGACCGGTGAGTGAGAGGTTCCTTTTTTCGGTTTCACGCATCACCGACCTCTCACCATTTATTGCCTGCGGGCAATTCCTTCACGGGTAGAAGACCTATGCCCACTGCTTCCATTGGATGACTCACGAGTCCGCCAGTGGAGGCCAGTGGCGTGCAAACCAAAAGGTTTTCCAATTTGTTTCCCTTCTGCGGCTTTTTCCAGCTTATCACGTGGTCAAGGTCCGACGCCCAAGTAGGGGCGTCTGCTGCTTCGCGGTTCCCGCGAAGACTCCACCTTGACTGACCGAGTTGCCCAAAGCTGGGCCGCCGACGGGCCTCAAACATCCCGTTTCACGTCGAGTCATTCGGCTCGGCATTTTGGAGACAATCATGAATCGAGAAGAAGCATTGAAAAAAACTGATGATGCGTTGAAGGAACTTGCTGACGCGTTGAAGCAGGGAAAGAGCGACACGTTGCTCAAGTACCTCGACACGCTCAGCCGGTTCCATCGGTATTCCTTCGGGAATTGTATTTTGATTGCACTGCAACGACCGGACGCCAGCATGGTGGCCGGTTTCCATCGCTGGAAGCAGATGGGCCGTTGGGTCAAGAAAGACGAAAAGGGGATTGCGATCCTCGCTCCAATGGTTTCTCGCAAAAGCAAAGCCGACGAATCGGCGGAAGTAGGGGAGGAACCGTCAGAAAGACGCGTCTCAACCTTACGTGGTTTCCGCATCGCGTATGTCTTTGACGTTGAGCAAACCGAGGGGAAGGAACTGCCAGAGTTTGCGAATCTCGCTGGAGATCCGGGTGACAAGATTGACCGCTTGGTCGAGATCACCACAGGAAAAGGCATCGACGTCGAATTCGTCGATGCACTCCCTGGCGGAGCCAACGGGGTTTCACTCGGAGGAATGGTGCAAGTCGTTTCAACACTTCCGGCACCGCAAAAGTTCTCGACGCTGGTTCACGAACTGGCACACGAACTTTTGCATCGCGGCGACAGGCGAAGCGAAACGACGAAGGTCGTTCGCGAGACCGAAGCGGAAGCAGTCGCGTACGTCGTTTGTCGATCAGTAGGACTCGAATGCTCGACCCGAGCAAGTGACTACATCCAACTCTGGAATGGGGACGACAAAGTCCTCATGCAGTCGCTGGAACTCATTCGTGATGTCGCGACGAACATCATCGCTGAACTGGAATCTGAAGCCGTTGCAGAAACGACGACAGAGGAGGTAGCTCATGTCGCTTAAATCAGAAAACATGCAGCAAAAGCATCCGAAGCCAGGAGATTTGATTCTGGTGGAGAAAAGCGAATGGTACGCACTCAAGGATGGAGAACTTCTCCGCGTTTGTGAAATGTCTGGTTGGGCGGAAGAGGGGAGTCACATCTATGTGGCTCCACGTCGTGACGTCAGGACTTTTTGGGGGCCGGACTGCGGTCCCCCGAATGGTGTTTCACCCGAACGGATGAGTACCTCCGGTGGTCCGTTTAACACGGTCAAACTGGAATCTTTTGAAGGACTGGAATTGATCGGGACGGAAACCGACTCGTTCTGGTGCTGGAAAGACTGGCCAAGATCGGGAGGAGGAATCGAACGGCTCGAAACCGTCGGCCTCTGGCGCTGTCGCCTGCTGGTCGACGCTCATTTTCGACTTTGCAAACAACACAACGTAGAAAGGGGAGTCACATGAGTCTTCCAAAGAAACAATTCGATGATTCTCAACGACCTGATTCGCCACAAACGAATCAGGTCGCTGCATTGAATGACACTGGTTTAACGGGACAAATTCGGCTCGGCTGTGATAATTGCGATAGGAACGATTTCGACGGAGTTTCAGAACTCCCGAAAGATTGGCTCAATATCACGGAAGTCCAAAGCTGGGAGGAATCTCAACAACCAGTGGATTCTGACGAAGCGAACCGCAGCGTTTTCGAATGGCAAACGCATCTCGGGACCTGTCCGGAATGCAATGCCGAAGAGGACCGGCCAACTGCGAATGATGTCAAAAGCAGCGACAATTCCAGTGATGAAGTCGTTTTAGAGGATGAACCGATTTCGGTTCATCCGATTATTCGGCAAATCATTGATCGGGACTGTCATGTCAGTTGGTCGAATAGCGAGGTCGTCCGGCATGTCGTTGCAAAGTTGAATGGAGGATTCCAGACGTTTCGCAACATGTCATTGGTGGATCGAGAACTCTTGATCGATCAGTGTGTGCGGCAACACTCTGGAAATCTTCGTCTATACGTGGAAGTGATGAGCGGCCTGACACGGACAACTGTTCCAAAGACCGACGCAGCGCTTCCCCCTTCCACAATGACGGGGCCGCAAATAATCACCATGATGCGCAAGCACCGTGTGACGATTGCGGAACTCGCCAAACGGACAGGGATCACTCAGAAGCGAATTCGACAAATTCGCGAACGAGGACTTCAAGATCCCCCGACGATTCGAGATTGGATTCAGGCCATCACAGGGAAAGACCCAGGCCCGATTCCGACGCCCGTTTCCATCAGTCGAAATACGGATAAGGCTGAATGTGACTTCTGCGGATATCCCTTCATCGTGGGGGATAAGGCATGGAGTTACGTCGATGAGGTTTTCTGTTCAGTCAACTGCTGCCGCAAGAGCCGCAATTGGCTGAAGTGAATCGTTTGATTCACAAACTGAGGTCCATTCAGGAATGCACGCCACCTGGACCTCCACCTTTTTGATTTAATCTCAACGATCCTTCCAGTGACCGATGGTGCCTCACTCTGTTTCGAACGATGTCAATCTTCCCGTTGGCGACAAGAAAGTTCGATTTCTTTCCTCCGTGAATTTCTCGCAACGGTGTTACCGCAGAACGTTTCTCGCTGGTTAGACATCTCTTCACGGGTATCTGCTCGCTGACGAAATCTGGGCGACGTTCAGCTGAACAAATCACCCCAATTCTGGCGCAACAGTTTGAAAAACGGAACAACTCGCAAAACAAAGCATCAATTGCTAAGTCTCCGTGTTGTTCCGTCCTCGTCGATACCCTACCGCTTTGGCGTTTTCGACGCAGCTTTTGCGGTCGTCTTTCCCGACGGCTTCTTCTGCTCATTGGACTTGCTGCCGGACTTGGCTCCTTGGGGATGGCTGCCATTCGTCATCAACGAACTCCTTGCAAAGTGAACCTGATCAAAACCCGGAAATAGTCCAATTTCGACTATTCCAAATTCGACTTTATCGTCGGGAGAAACAATCGGCAACACTTCGTCATGGAAAAATCAGTTTTCACCACGGAATACAACTTACTGCGATCGATGCTTCGGGAATTCCGAAAACGTTCGAACGTCACGCAGAATGATCTGGCTGCGCGCCTCAAGGAAACGCAGTCGTTCGTCAGTAAATGCGAACGAGGTGAGCGGCGTCTGGATCTGGTGCAATTGAATGCTTTTTGCAAAGCACTCGAAATTGAGTTGGTCGACTTCGTTCAAGAATTTTCGAAGCGTCTTGAACGACGTCATTCGTCTGCATCAGGGCGTGTTCCGAGGACCAAAGAAACTCGCTCATAAAACCGTTTGAGGCAGTCCCTGGAGGCTGCCAACAAGATTCCTTCCAAGCAAACAATGCCGAAGTTTATCCAAAGCGTCCACGTCTCTAACGCCGATTGACGGCAGATGGCGAAGAAGACGATCGCAATCGCCATGTTCGCGTAGAATTGGAAATATCGATAGTTGTGCTCGACCGCCAATTGGTAGGCCAGGAGATTCTCATTAAGTCGGCTGTAATCCAATTCTGGTCGCGAAATACCAGTCGCATGATGTACTCGGTCGATGACCAGCCAACGAATCGCGCTCACGACCAATCCGACAGCCAGCGAACCGATGACGACGTAGAGAAACCCGCCGACGCTTGGGTCGCGTGAGGGCGTCGCGGAAAGCCATCCTGAGAGCATCGGGAAGATTGCGCTGAAACCGCACAGACAAGTAAAACCCGGCAAGAGGAAGGCGATTATCAAGCCAAAGCTGCGTTCAAGTTCGGTCATTGTTGATTGTATATTGTCGCTTAAATTCTTCGACTACCATGACATCTGGATGATCGCCAGAGGCTTTTGGGCGTGCCCAAAAGCCGGTGCGCACCGAAGAGATCGATCTTCCTCGTCAGTTTGACGTGACTCGCCACTTGGTATCATTGCGTCGTCAAGTTCCGGGCTCCGAAGTGTCCCGAATCTACAGATTTACCGTTGCCTCCGGCTGGTGAACATGCGACCCATAAAGGACGTTATGGGTCATTAAACACGGGAGTCTCATGGGGGCGAAAACGGGGCAATCAAACGGTAGTTTGCCAATTCAGAGGCAATCTCGCCTCGTTCCCGCAATCATTCAGTCTGCGAGTCCGAATGCAGCTCGACGATTTCTAGAATTCTTCACCGCTCAGATCCGAAACCGGAATACGCGAGAAGCGTACAGCCGTGCTTTGATCGACTTTCTTGCGTGGTGTGATGGTCGCGGTTATCGGCTCGATCAAATCGCACCGATCTGCGTTGCAGCCTATATCGAATATCTGTCGACTCTGTATTCGCCGCCAACCGTCAAGCAACATCTGGCGGCAATCCGCATGTGTTTCGACTGGCTTGTGACCGGACAGATCATTCCGACCAATCCCGCCGCTTCTGTTCGCGGACCGAAATACGTTGTCAAACGCGGCAAAACGCCAGTGCTTTCTGCCGATGAAGCGCGGCAACTCCTCGACAGTATCGACTGCTCCTCTCTTGTCGGGCTTCGCGATCGAGCACTCATCGGCACCATGATCTTCACCTTTGCCCGCGTCAGCGCCGTCGTCAATATGTCGGTCCAGGACTATTACCAATTTGGAAAGCGATCCTGGATAAGGCTGCATGAAAAGGGAGGAAAATTCCACGAAGTGCCTGCCCACCACAAAGCACAAGAGTTTCTCGACGCGTACCTGTCACGCGCGGGGTTTGAGCCCGATAGTGCGACTCCCCTCTTCCGCACCGCCGTGGGACGTTCCGACGTTTTGACGGATCTCCAATTGTCGCGACGAGATGCACTGAGAATGGTCAAACGCCGAGTTGCGGATGCAAGAATGTCGCGAAAGATTTGTTGTCACAGCTTTCGCGCAACTGGGATTACGGCCTACCTTGAGAATGGTGGCACAATTGAAAAGGCCCAGGCCATTGCCGGACATGAATCTCCGCGAACAACAGAACTGTACGACCGGACGAATGACGATGTGACACTCGATGAGATTGAACGAATCCTGATTTGATATCACGCAAACGTAACGCTGATTCATCCGGCAACTTGTCAGGATTTCGTTACAAGTTCAGCTTGTGCGACTTTCAAGAGTGCGACGCCCGCCCGTGCTTTTCGCCAGGTTCAATACCGTCGTTTGTGTATCCGCTCCAAGTGCTTCCAGCAAACGTCCTGCACGCTCCAGCGTAATGCCGTGATATTCGTTCCGCTCGTCCCGCGACACTTGGGATTCGTGGATTTCGAGACGTTCGGCCAATTCTCGCTGGGTCATTCCCTGCGAAATCCTCAGAGCAATGAACAATCGCCCCATTCCTTCAAAGTTCCGAACTTCATCAAACTCTCCCCTCTTCAGCCGCTCGTAGCTATCGACCTCTTCCTTGAGTTGCTCGTGAAACGACCTGACAGGGTCAAGTACCCGCTTGATCTCTTCCTTCGCCAAGTCCAACTTCTTGAGTTGCGTCTCCTGCTCCCGTAATCGCCCCCCTTCGTCCTTCAACCGTTCCACTGCTTCTTGGTATTCCGCTTCGTTTCGAATCATCACTCACCTCCAACTTTTATGATTCCCTTCGGAAGACTTCCTCCCCGTGTCTGCCGAAACGCAGACGGGAATTCCAAATCGCTCCCGAACTTGTCCTGAATCCCAGAGAGTTGCCCGACATGCGGATAAAGTTCCACCCGATACACATGCCACATCGGAAGCTGCCGCTTCGGATATCCTCGGTACGGCTTCCGTGACGGGGGGTCCCAAGTCCAGACTTTGTGAGGATCTAAGCGGTTCAGTTCACGCTCAAGTTCCCCACTCGCAAGCCTCGATAACTCACATTCAAAATATCCGTCGATGTCGTTCGGATGAGACTTGTCCTCTGCAAAAGAACCATCGGCAAAAATCTCAGTAACCCCGATTTTCCACAATTGCCGACAAAGAATTCCCAGATTATCAACCAACCGCAGCCGCCAATCGACATCCCAGCCGGGAATCGCGTTTTTCCCCCTTGGCCCTCGCACCAGAATTGATTTTTGCAGATCGGCCAGCGTCAGGGTGTAATCCCCCGGCGGCAACAACCCGTCGGCCGTAAATGCAGGAAGTGGCTTCGCTCGACTCATCTCCCGAACGTACCAGGACATGACGTAAATGTCAAGCACAGCGTTTATGTCGTGTTGAATCGACGGTTCTCTTTGCGAGCCGCAATCACTGTCAAATGTTTGGAATTGCCGAAAGTTTCAAAGGGGGGTGACCTTCGCCGAAACTGGACTCTGATCGTCGAGTTTCATCGCCTTCCAAGTCCCTTTGTCCAATTTGAGTAGCCCCGAAAGTCGTGCGACACTGGGGTGTTCGACTTTTCAATCATGGAGGTGTTTATGAACGAACAAACAGCAAACAAACCGAAAAAAAAGAGTGATGAAGGGGAAGGCGTGGACCCCGTCCATGTCGTCCGGAGAGGTGCCCTGGCGGCATCGATCTGGAAACGTCAGAGCCCGAGCGGATTCGCCTACTACGACTTCTCGCTGTCGAGATCGTGGAAGTCGATGTCGTCCGAAAAGATGGGATACTCGAAAAACTTCTTCGAGACCAATCAAGTCGAACTCGTTGAGGTCATTCAACAGGCATCGGCCTGGATTACTCAGCAGCGAGCGACTGAGGCATCGGAGCAGCCGCAGACCCTGGCCGCTTAAATCGAATGTTTGGCCCGACCCGATCTGGGCGGGCCAGTTTACATCCCCTATTCGTCCCATAAAACGTCCATCGGCATCCATCGCAACCGTCAACCCGTCTCATGGTCAGGCCGCAATCACGGGAATCTCCCCTGAGACTTCCTCAAACGGTTTCACAATGTTTCGTCGGTACCGAATGCAGTCTGGTGAAAGTTTCTCATATCCCATCGCCGCGCGCTTCGCGTTCACAAGTCGCAACAACCGCAGAAGCTGCTTTCGAATTGGAGCATACGGCTCAAACGGCTGGTTCCAAAACTCCCACCGGAGTGTCTCGACACTCCGGTGAGTGGCAAGCTCCAAAAGGTGTCCCCGGAGGTTTCGGTAGGCTTCTCGGTTAATGGTGACACGCACTCGATACCGACCATCGGGAGTCGCCACTTGTTCACCTTGTTCCTTTTTGAGAAATTCCCCCCTTCGTACTGTCAGCGAATACCCGTGGAACTGAAGTGGGAATCGCCGAATGTCTCGGACGCTCGCCGCTTCAGCCGCAAAAAATGGATGCTTTCCATGCGTCGCCAGAATCACGAAGAAGTTCTCGAACCGGACGTAATGCAGATTCGCGAAGCCCTGCAGCTTTCGTCGTGCCCGCTGTTGTCGCGACAATTCGATCCCGTATTTCGTCAGGATCTTCTCATCAATGACCGACGGATCTTTCCCTTGCGGCATTCTGCCGGTCACCATGAACCAGTAACCATGAGGAATGTAGTTGGAGGCCAACAGTTGTACGAAGCCCTCTTTCGTCGTTGTCACATGTCGATATTCCATCTCCAACTCCATCAATCAAAATGCGGAGTGTGATTTACGTAATGGCTCACACTCCCAAAGCCTCAAATCCTTATGGCAACTCATGCGGGCAATTGAACGTCTTGTCCAAACGCCCGCACGGTGCAAAACTTTGTCAAACCTCTCCTTCTGTTGAAAATCCTCCGTTTTGGATGTTTCACTGTCTGGCGGCGGCACAACTACCTTCCAGGTTATTGTGCCGCCAATTCCATTGGTGTCATCCTGTAACCTCATCACGGTGACTGTCGCCGGTGTCTGAATACACCTCGACTGTCCACCGCTGATCCACTGCCAAAGAACATGTCTCCTTCCGGAGTCATCTTGTTTAGCCGCTTTTGCTTCCTGTCACAGAACTTCATGGCCGACCGAGTGACTGTCCAAACAAAGGACAGCCACTCAGTCAATGGCCACGAACCGCTCATTCCATTTGGCTTAAAAGCCAGTCAGCGCTTTCGTCGGCTCTCATGCTCAGCACCACCTGCCGCACCAGCACGGGTCGCGAGTACCTTCCCGCGTGCACCGCTCGACTTCTCTCCGTCCGCTCCCGCAGTCGGATTACATCGACTCTCTACTTGCGCCCCACTCCCAGTCTTCCGCTTTCCATCAGGGAAACTCTTCCGCTCAAGCGGACGTCACTCTGATCTGCACCTGAACCGACCGGCTCAGGCTCCGGACAACCAATCCGGTAGCGAAACACCTTCCCGCATTATTCGCGTTCGTCATTCCCCAGTTCACGTGGTGTGTGGACGTTACTCCACGGGGTCACACTTGGATCTATGTACGGCTGTCAAGCCGCCATACTTTCCGCTCTCGATACACTCGAAAGCGATTTCAGGGGACAGAAGGTAGAAGCTTCTCCCTTACCGCTGAACCAAGACCCATCTCACCATTTGAAGGCCACCTATCGGCTCCTTCAAACCTCTCTGGTATCGTCTCCAGGGGAACTTACCAGCAAGCGATCACTCGCCTTTCATCGTTGAGCTATTCGCGGTCGAAGACTTACTTCGATCCCCGGAGTGTCTGCTCCGGCACTCGATCTCACAATCGAGTGGCTCCCGACGCTGGCGACACGTTAAACGCCCCATCAAAGTGGAAGCGAATCCCGTGGGTGGATTTGAGACAAACTGTCCCGCACCACTTCGAAACGCGACGGCCTGTTTCATTCCACTAGGGAATGAAATCGGTCTGTCTGCGTCGCCCATTTTCCTGATT
>JBIKZJ010000641.1:0-2783 GCA_044354755.1 Schlesneria sp.
CAATACTGAATTGCGAGATCGGTGACACCCGCTTCAGTAAAATGGTGCGCCAAGAGCGCAGGCTGTGTATTAACAATGTCTTGAAAATCTCGTTCAATGGCTTCAGCGACCTGTTGATGGCACGACTGGCGCTTCTTTGTCAGCATGGATTTATAAGCGGCATCCTGAAGCAATGCATGCTTGAAGATATAGTTTGCACTTAAGTCATTCCGGTTTCGGAACAAAATTTCGGCCGCGACGAATTTATCGAGCTCTAATTGAATTTGATCCGCAGCTAACGCGGACGCGGCACTGAGCAAACTGATTTCGAATTCACGCCCAATGGTGGCAGCCAACTGAATCACCTCTCGGTTCGCCCCCATTCGATTCAGCCGTGACAACAGCAGGTCCTGCAGGGCTGCGGGGATGAAGTTCAACAGGGCCGAGATGTCTTCTCCTTGATCGGCACGTTCCAGAACCCCCGATTCGATAATCACCGCCAACAACTCTTCAATAAATAATGGGACTCCATCAGTCCGTTCAATTATTGATTTCAAAACCAATTCTGGAAGGGCTTTGCGATGCGTTCTTTTACACACCATCTCGCCAATTTGGCGTGTGGTGAGACGATTGAGTGCAATCTGCGTTTGATGTGGCTTGCTCTTCCAAGGCGTTTCAAACTCAGGCCGAAACGTCAAAATGCTCAACATTCGGCCTGCTTGAAACTCCGATACATGCTTTTCTAATAACTCGAGCGTCGAGGGGTCAAGCCAATGAAGATCCTCAACAATGAACAACACAGGGGTGACTTGAGTTAATTGCGAGAGCCATTTTAATAGCAATAATTCGGTTCGTTCCTTGATTTTCTGCGGTGATAAATTCAACACCGGAAAACGGCCATCTGTTAGAACGCCGAGGAGCATGCACAGGAGCGAGATATTTTCCACGCTCTCCATTTTCAACTCGCTCAAAACCTGAACCACCGCCTCCAGTCGTGCGGGTTCATTCAGGTGTTCAAAGTCGAGAGACCGAGAAAGATAGTCGACGGCGGGGAAAAAACTGGTTCCCTGCTGGTTTTGCGAGCAACGAAATTCGATGACTTCAATCGGTTCCAAGCCATCATCGATGACATGCTCACGCAATTCGCGGATCAATCGCGACTTTCCTAAACCAGCACTCCCGATCAAGAGCACGATCTGCCCCAGTCCATCCAAAGCATGCTCCCAACGTTCCTTGAGAGTCGCCAATTCGGAATTTCGACCGACCAGTGGCGAGAGGTTACCGGGGTCTACCAAATCTACGCGATTACGATTTGGTTTTTCTTTGATCAGCTTGAAAAGTTCATAGAGTTTTTGAGCTCCTCTTACTCGAATGGAACCCAAAGATTCATGCTCAAAATAGAGCGAGATCTTTTGGTGTGTCGCGGCGGTCATCACCACCATTCCCGGTTCAGTGACGGAAGCGATTTTCAGCACAGTGGTGCGCACTTCGCCGGTTAACAGGATCGCGGTGGGCGCTTGGGAATCGGGCTGCTCGACAACGGCCTCCCCCGAATGAATCACGGCCCAATATTGACTGGCATTGGGCAGGTTTGTTTCCGGCAAACTTATGCTCAGATCATGCATCATCTTGATGGCGGCCCGTGCCGCCCGCTGAGCCGAGTCTTCAAAAGCTTGAGGATAGCCAAAACAGGCGATCAACTCGGACCCCGTCTCTTGTACGACGACACCCCCCAGCGGGAAGATTCGCTGCTCGACGAACGACTTAAAAGAGCCTGAATGTTCGAGCATTCTCTCTGAGATGGTGGAATGAGTATCATCACTTCTGCCATCTCCAATCTCGCAGCCAAAAGCCACCACGGTGACGTATCGCAATTCTGCTTGAGAAACGAATCGAGTGACGGGCTGGTGCGACGTTTCCACCATTCGTTGAGACAGGGTTCCCGATTGATTAATCTGTTCAATCACGGTCGCGTAATTGACGGAATCACAATCCATGACTCGCTGCAAATCGTCCGCAAATGCTTTTGCTGAGGAGTAACGATCGGACGGTCGCTTGGCGAGCGATTTCAGGCAAATTGCATCGATCAAGGGGTCGAGATCGGGACGGAGTTTCGAGGGAGCAGGCGAAACCTGATTTAAGATATCCCAACCGAGAGTGGGGCTCGGGCGAAACGGGAGTTGGCCTGTCACCAGTTGATATAGAATCACTCCGAGCGTATAAATATCGGTTGCCGGCCCAATGTCATCAGACCTTCCCAGGATCTGCTCGGGCGAACATAACGCGAGCGTGCCAATAAAAACCCCTTCCCCCGTCAGAGCTTCTCCCTCTTCTTCTTCCATGAGGAACTGGCGACTCAGGCCGAAGTCCATCACGATTGGCTCAAAAGCCTTGGTCATCATGATATTTTGCGGTTTTAAATCGCGATGTACCAGCCCTTGATCATGTAGCGCCTCAAGCGCAATGGCCACAGTACAAAGAAGCCTCGACGCCTCCGTTTGTGAGAAGATCTTTCGTTTTCGGAGGTGCGTTGAGAGCGGTTCCCCCTCGATATACTCCATTACCAGATAATGCCATTCACCAAACTCGTCATGATCGTATACCTGACAGAGATTGGGGTGTTTCACCTTCGCCATCGATTGCGCTTCACGCAGAAATCGTGACTTCCGCTCTTTTTTTTGCGATTTGGATAAAGCCCCCTTGCTGGAATGAGAAAGCAGGGGGATTTTCAAGGCCACATTGCGCAGCAACTTCTGATCCACCGCTAGAAACACCACCCCCATCCCGCCCCGCCCAAGTTCCTT
>JBIKZJ010000642.1:0-2780 GCA_044354755.1 Schlesneria sp.
GTGGCGACCGTCCCTGTGGCGGGTCGAGTGAATGCGCCGGAGGCGACGCCGGTCACCGGTTCGCTGAACGTCACGGTGTAATTGAGGTTGGTTGCATTCGTGATATTCGATGGCGTGATCATCGAGACGACAGAGGGGAAAATCGTGTCGAGCGTTTCCACCTGACCTGTAAAATTGCCGTTCCCGGTCCCGGTACCCCCCAGGGCCAAGCCGCCGCCGATGATGCTGTCATTGTCCACCAGATTCAGGCCCAGCGTTCCGTTTCCCGTAACGCCACTGGCGGTGACCGTATAGACAGCACCGCTGCCTGTAATCTGCAATAGACTGACGCCGACCGTGCCGGTCTTCACCAAAACGAAGTCCGTCGGATCAACACCGGCCACGACTTGATTGAAGGTCACCGTCCAGGGAATGGTACTCTGGTTCGTGGGTGATGCGAGAACGTCATTGATCGAAACCACTGCCGGAGTCGTCAGCAGCATGCGTGACTCGAGCGGTTCGGTGGGTGGCAAACGGCTTGCTCGGCGGCGATTTCGGCGAATGGATCGCTCGGCACGCCGCCAGGCGAAATAACGACGGTTTAACTTCGCAGCGACCTGTGACCAAAACCCGGACAACCATTGATTTTTCATTTGACGGGATTTTTCTGACGAATTTGGGGTATCATAATGTGCAGCAAGCTGCGGGACGGCGATCAGCACAGCATGAAGCAGAAATACAAATTTCGACGAGTAACAACCGATTAGCACAACCGAATGGGTTGGGAGAGTTTGTTTGCATCGGTTTTCACTCACGAGGTGGCAGTGAAGAATCGTTCTTTATACACCGATTTACGGCAAAGTCAAATTAATTTTTTAAATTTTTTTAAAAAAATCAAAATTCATTGAATATTAAAACTTTTGCCTCCTCACCAAAATCTGTGGGTGAATTCGGATTGAGAGCACGGCCATCGTAAACACTGAAGAAGCTTGATTGAATAGGTGATTTGCGCTTTGGTGTCTGATTCGCTACTTTCCTGATCGGGTTGGATCGAGCGATTCGGGGAGGATTGTCATGGCGCGTTTGAATGCAGACGAGATTCGTTTGGGTGTCAAAGAAATCGTTGCCCACTTCAGCGAGTTGGAGGATCCCCGTTCGACGATCAAGCAGCGGCATCCACTTGTCCGTGTGGTCGTGATTTCGATCACAGCATACTGGCTGGGGCGAATGGGCCAACACTCGTCCGCGTCAATGGCCCCTGTAACGAAATTCCCGTGCTGGAGAGACCCGTCTGGAAGCTCTGCCGAAATCAAATCCGGAACAGGCGTTTCAGCGCGTTGATCAAACCGTGAGGGGTTCCCTCGCGGGCCTCGACCTTCAGGGCTTCCAGCGGGGGATGCAGCAATTTGTTCACGATCCGCTCGACGGTTCGCTCGATCTGCTCACGGTCCTTTTCATTCAGGTCCGGCAGTTTGTGGAACAGCCGATCCAGCTCGTCCTTACTGACGGCATGCCAATCCTGCATCAGGCGCGAAACGACCTCGCCACTCGCACGATGATAATACTCGGCCATGAATTTGGCCGCCTCTTCGTCGATCAACTTTCGCGCCTTGTCGATTTCCCGGACCCGCGCCTTACGGTTCGCCTCGCACGTCTTTTTCAGGCTGTCGATGTCGTAGAGAAAGACATCGTCCAGGTCTCCCACATTAGTGTCGAAGTCGCGGGGAGCTCCTAAATCGAGAATGAACGCGGTCCGTCCGGCCGCTGCGGCGCGAACCTGCTTGAACAGAGTGGCATCCACAATCGGCTTGTCAGCCCCGGTGGTGCTGACGATCACATCGGCCTGGCCCAGCCAGGTATTCAGCTCGGACCAGGGGACGGCTCGCCCGCCCCATTCTGCCGCGACGCGCTGAGCTCGCTCGGGGCTCCGATTCACAACCACAATCTCGCGGACGCCTTCGTCTTTTAAATAACGCAAGGTCTCTTCGGCCATTTCCCCGGCACCGATCACCAGCACCAGCTTATCGTCGAAATGGTCAAAAATACTTTTGGCGAAGTCACCGACAGCCACACTGGCGATCGAGACTTTTCCTTCTGCCAGGCGGGTTTCGGTCCGAACGCGACTCGAAGTCCGGATGGCTCCTTGAAACAAGGCGTGGATAATTGGCCCGCAGGCTCCTTGCGCCTCGGCGACCCGATACGCCTCACGCACCTGATTGACGATTTGGGGTTCACCCAGCACCATGCTGTCGAGTGACGAGATCACTTCGAACAGGTGCCTGACCGCCTCGGACCCGGTTGCCGCACGTAATTCACCGACAAACTCGTCCAGCGGGACCTCGTGAAATTCGGACAGAAATTGAGCGAGCATCGGCGGGGTCATGGGGTCGGCATCGGATCGACGTGCGACGTACAATTCGACGCGATTGCAGGTCGACAGGATCACAATTTCGGTCTCGGGAAAACGCTGTTTCATCTCCGCGTAGCCAGTGAACAGTCGTTCCGATGTGGCAAACGCCAATCGTTCGCGCACCGCCAGCGAAGTGGTTTGATGCGTACAGTAAAGTGCCAGCAGATTCACGGGGCCTGTCCTTCTGTTGCCACGGCGGCGGGAGCAGACGCATTACCATGAATCGAACGCATGCCGACCGCTGCGGTCAGCATTTGCAGCCCAATCAACGTCACTAGCAGAAACCCACAGGCCCAGGCGGTCAGCAATGCGACCTGCCGGCCAGGGGAACGCTTTTGGATCAGTAACCAGACAAACAGGACCCCCATTAACAGACAGGTGACCGCCCCGC
>JBIKZJ010000643.1:0-2778 GCA_044354755.1 Schlesneria sp.
GTTTATTTTAAAAAAATTGATTTTACGTTAATTTCAATCGGCGAATTCTACAGCCTAATTATTGATACTCCAATTGGCGTGCAACGCGTGAGGCTGTTGATGCCGCAAGAATCTCTTCCGGTGTGTTCACTGTCTCACCTGTTCCGTTCGGTGACGTTCCATAAAGAATCGCGTGAAAGGCGATGGTATTTCGGCCTCGTTTCTCGTTAAGGATATCACGCGTTTCACGCTTTCATGTCACGTAGCCGGTCACGGCAGTGTCACACCTACGCGACTTCCATGCCCTACAACACACGAACACACTGTCTTATTTCCTCCATGTTTTTAAGGTGTTTTGCACTTGCTGGCATTCCTCGGCAACCTAAAATAACTCTACTTTCAGGTATCTTGTCAGCGGGTACGTTGTGTGGTAGGCGACGGCGGGGCCGCTGTCGGTGTTTTTCTCATTCCCCCCGGCCGGATGCGGTAAACCAGGTGAAGATCATGAACAGTCTGATTCGAGTCTGCCGATTTTTCAGCTTGTTGCTACTGTTGCCGTCACTGGCTTGGGGGATGGAAGAGATCCCCTCGAACCCGCCGGTGCCGATGGAACCGGTCGAGTTTATTGATGTCGCCCGACCGAGGCCGAATGATCCCGCCAATCGCCGTATGGCCCCGGCCATCCCGATCGGATGGGGATTCGCCCTTTTTTCCCCGGACAGTCAATCGATTGCGACGGTCTCGGTGGCAGATGGAGCAGAATCGAAGGGAGAGGTGCTGGTGTGGAATGTGGCGGATCTGAAACCGGGCGCCCGTTTTGAATCTCGCCACCGCATCGCCGTGGTGGGAATTTCTCCCGAGGGAAAACGGATCGCGATCGGTCCCCAGGGACCACAGTCTGGCCTCCCGATCGTCGACCTGACCACGGGTCAGATGGCACAAACGCTTCCCGGCCCCGTGGCGCGGACAAATCTTGTGGTCTGGTCTCCCGATGGAAAACAGTTGGTCCTCGGCAGCAGTACCGACAAGACGATCCGAGTCTGGAACGTCGCAGAAAAGAAATTCATCAAGGCGTATGAACCCGATGCGGCGCGACTGCTGGCGATTGGTTTCGCAAAATCGGGTTCGTTATTGGCCGCAGGCGTTCCCACGAAGGATCGCGAGGGATTGGTCATCTTTGATGTGGTCGCCGGGCAGGTCCTCAAGACCCTGAAGGGTCACAAAGAATTGATTGAAACGGCGACGTTTTCCGGGGATGCCTCTCGATTAGCTTCCGCCGGGTGGGATGCTTCCATCCGGGTCTGGGATATCGAGACCTCGAAAGAAACGGCGGTCATGAAGGGCCATAAAAAAGGGATTCGCTCGCTGAGCATGTCGACAAACGGCAACCGATTCATCTCGTCGAACGAGCGGGAACTCAAGCTCTGGAACGGCGAAAAGCAGGAACTTCTGGGAGATCTTGGTGATGAGAATGGAGGGGCCAAATTCGTCGCGATGTCACCAGATGGTGCCTGGGCCGTGTCGATCGCCCGCGACGGCACCGCTCGACTTTGGGATGTCGAAAAAAAACAGGTCAAGGGAATCCTCGATCGTAACCCCGTCGCGATGACTGCGGCCCAAGCCGCCACCACGTCCCCGGCAGTCGCCGACCCTGCCTCGCCCGCTGCGGGGGAGGTACCCGAGCCTGAAGCGATTCAGTCGCTGGCCTATTCACGCGATGGGAAGTGGATTGCGCTGGCACGTGAAGATGGTCGAATCTCGCTTCGCCATGCGGCAGATGGCAAGGTTGCGCGGGAACTGGATGGGTTTCTGGATGTGGCCTCGTGCGTCACATTCAGCCAGGACAGCCAGCGTATCGCGGCGGGAAGTTTTGATAAAACGATCCGGGTCTGGAATGTGACGACAGGGGAATTGCTGGCCGAGCTCTTAGGCCACACCAATTGGGTCTTCGCAGTCGCCTTCTCGAGGGATGGTCTGACATTGGCCTCGGGTGGCTACGACAAAACGGTCAAGCTCTGGAATCTTGCGGACGCGAAAGAGACCACAACGTTGATGGGCCATACCGCCGGCGTGAGATCGGTGGCGTTCGCAGTGGGGGGGGAACAGCTGATTTCCGGGAGTGCCGATCGCACGGCGATCGTGTGGAATCTGGCGGATGGTGTGCCGCTGGCGAAGTTGAAGGGACACACCGCAGCGGTGCGAGCAATCGCCATTTCTCCCGACGGGGCGACCGTGGCGACGGCGAGCGAAGATGCAACGATCAAACTTTGGCAGACAGCCGACTGGACGGAACGGATTTCCATTGCAGGGCCTGAGGGGGTGATGTTCTGGTGTCTGGCCTTTTCTCCTGCCGGTCGGACGCTGGCTGCTGGCGCGTTTGATGGGACGGTGAAGTTATATGATCCAAGCGATGGTCGGGAACGACAATCGTTACGGGGTCCCACCGAAGCGATTACCGCCGTCGCATTCGCCCCGGATACGCACGAAATCGTTGCTGGCAGTGTTGATAAATCGTTGCGACGCTGGAAAGCAGCCGGGGTCGCCACTTCGGTGGCAGCCCCAGGGGCAGCCTCTGGGGCTGCCTCTGGGGCAGGCTCGACCGAGAAGCAGGCAACTCCGAATCCCGAAAAACCCGCCGAATTGAACTCCGCCGAAGCGATTACCGCGCTCCACGGACGTACTCTGCAGATTGAAGAACCGGTTTCCAGTCTGATGTTCAATCAAGAGGGGACGCGACTTGTCGTCGGCGGGGGAGCATATCGAGCGGCGGGTTCGCTGCAGCTTTGGAATGTAACGGAC
>JBIKZJ010000256.1:0-9155 GCA_044354755.1 Schlesneria sp.
ATCCCTTACTCATGCAATTATGAAGGTTTTGGGCGT
Source organism: Schlesneria sp. (assembly GCA_044354755.1). Classification (GTDB taxonomy): domain Bacteria; phylum Planctomycetota; class Planctomycetia; order Planctomycetales; family Planctomycetaceae; genus Schlesneria. The sequence continues at coordinate 37 of JBIKZJ010000256.1, forward strand.
GAACACAAGCGCTCAGGCAAAATCGATGTCGCAGACTCGATTTTGTCGCGAAAACAGCGAGTTTCAGTGCGGCGCTCGCTTCGAGAGCAGGGCCTGTTTCTCGCGAAAATGGGGAATACGAACCTGGGATGGTCCGCAGATGCGGGTGCGGAATGAGCGGTTACGGGAATTGGGAGTGGATTGGGAGCGGATTAGGAGCGGATTGGGAGTGGATTGGTGATGTGGGGGCTGTCTGCTTGAAAGTCTGTGGGTAACTGTAATACTGCTGGTCGAATCAACAGATTCCATTTATTCACAAGACTGAAGGACGATACGATGAAGCGAACAGGGGCAACGACATTAAAGGGTGGGCCGCAGGATCTTAAGGGCCGTGCACTGCGGGTTGGGGATGACGCTCCCGATTTCAAACTCCAGGACAATGGGTTGGCCGAGATTACGCTCGCCTCGAGCGCCGGCAAGACTCGCATCATTGCGACGATTCCCTCGCTCGATACCCCGGTCTGTCATGCGGAAACCAAGCGATTTAATGATGAAGCCAAAAAGCATTCGGATGTCGAAGTTCTGGTTGTCAGCATGGATTTGCCGTTCGGTGCTAAGCGATGGTGCGGCGCTGAAGGGGTCGATACGGTCAAGACGCTGAGTGCTCATCGTTGCACCGATTTCGGTAACGATTACGGTGTGTTGATCAGCGGTGGGCCACTCGATCGCTGTTTTTCACGAGCGATCTTCGTGGTCAATCCCGCCGGCAAAGTGACGTATGTTGAATATGTCGGTGAAATTGCCGATCACCCGAACTACGAAGCCGCTTTGGCTGCTGCAAAAGCTTGAGCAAGCTGAAAAGACTGCGTACGAGCAGACTTCGATGCCGTGATCGGTGAGTTTCGCAGCGTGTTGGAAAAAATGGACTTCTTGGTCCGTCGCGGCGAGTTCCGTGCTTCGCGGTAGTCTGATTCGGCAAATTTGAAGTCGCAAAGAGGTCCATCGATTCGTCGATTGGACCTCTTTTGCTTTTGAATGGTTGATTTCTGTGGTCAGAAGCCCCGCGCATCACGGCATTCAAGGCCGCAGAGGTTGCGACAAGTGAATCCCTGCGGAGCGGGTCTGCAGATCGACTTTTCGGGCAAGAGATTATTCCGCGAATCCATCTTTTCAGAGTATTTCTTATCGAGTAGATTTCACAGATCGAAAGCGATGGAGGGAGCATGCAGTCTTTGGATAGGATCTGGTGGCATCCCGGCATCAAATGCAGTCATCAAGAAAGGATTGGCGATGAAACTTCGTTCACTTGGGATGTCGACACTGGTCGCGGCGCTGTTGGTCTCGACGGTGGTCGCTCTGCGCGCTGCTGACGAAAAACCCAAGGCCAAAGCAACCAAGCCGGCTGCCGCGAAAGAACCGGCCGCCGTGAAAGATCCGGCTTCGAAGCCTGCGGTCGGTACCAAGCCTGCGGCAGATGCCAAGTCAGCAGATGGTACGAAGCCTGCGGACGAAGCGTTACCACCGGGTGTGGTGAAATTTACCACGGCTCCTGCTCCCGTCCAGAAAACTTTTCTGGATGAAGTCAAAGGGGGGAAAATTGAGCTGCTGGGGAAGGGGAAAAACGACGACGGGGGTGTCTTTTACAAGGCACTGATCGGCATGGCGGCTGGAAACTACGAAGTGGCAGTCGCTGAAAACGGGACGTTGCTCGAAAAAATTCTGCAGATGGAAAGTGGCGATATCGCGGTCGATGAATGCCCTGCCCCGGTCTTGAAAACATTGAAGGAAGAAGGAAAAGGGGCAAAAATCGAGGCGGTTGAGAAAGTGGCCGAAGGAAATCGATTACATTTCATCGCCGATGTCATGATCCAGAAAACCAAGTATCAAATCATCGTGATGGAAGACGGAACACTGATTTCGAAGGTGATTGATTACGATAAAGCCGAAGAACTGGTCCCTGCACCGGTTGAGGCTAAAGCCCCAACCAAAACCGGAACCCCACGCAAGAATTGATTTGGCGTTGTGATACCGCGAATCGTGAAGATAGACCGGCCCGCGTTGAGTGACGCTCAACGCGGGCCTTGGCGTTTTGATGCCGGGATCTGGTTCAGATACAGTGCAAAGAGAAATTGGGGAGGAAACCCAGAGAGAAATTGGTGAATTGTCGATGCGGGGAAATACCGCGATTGAGGAAACTTCACCGAGATCAGATTGAATCGAAGAGGAAGAGATTGAACAGAAGGTAACGAAGGAAGACGGAAAATCGAGGTAGAATGGATTGGTCGAGCGCTTTCGCGTTGCGCTGTTTTCTTGCTGGAATGAATTCGAAATCGAATTTTCGCAGTTGGTCAATCGGGTTTGATTCCGTTTTCCGTCGGGACTCTTTCGGTTCTGGCCGTCGTTTTCAATCCGGTTTTTTCGAGGCTGAGGCGTTTGCATTGCTCCTGAATTTCGTCTTCTCTGCGCCTCGGTGCCTTTGTGGTGAAACCTGATTTCTCTTCAGGATTGCAGGCGCTGCAGGGCTTCGGTGGCGACGCGGGCGACTTCGGTGTCTTCATCTTGCGTGGCAATTTTCAGGGCGGATTGGATTTTTTCTTCGGTCAGTCCCGCCTGTCCGAATGCCTCGGCGATCTTTTCCCTCACGACGGGTTCGCTATCATCGAGCAGTGGCAACAGTTGGTCGACCAGTGACTGGCAGAGGGATGGCCATTTGGCGAAAGCGATGGCGACCGCTTCCCGCACTTCTCCTCGATCGTGTTCGATTCGCTGTTGCAGGCGGGGCAACAGGTCGGTGGTGTTGAGTCCTGCGATCGGTGAGTTGGCGGCGAACAGGTTGATGATCGAGGCGACCATTAGCGGTTGCGTTTCCGCTTCGTCGAGGAACGCCAGCAGGGTCGGGATCGCGCGGCTGTCCTTGGCGGAATTTTTTCGAATCAGAGTCCGTGCCGCTTCGAATTGTACGTCCGGATCGGGATCATTCAGCAGGAATTCGAGTCGTGCTATGGTTTCGGTGGCCAGGGGGGAGTGGGAATTAGCGAGCAGTTTGGCGGCGAGTGCTCGCAGCATCGGGTCTGCGTCTTGCAGCGAGTTGGCTGCGGATTGGGCGATTTCGGCAGGATTGGCGAGTGAACTAATCGCTTGCAGGGCTCGCAGGCGGTCTTCGGCTTGTGCGGCCTGTTGAAGTTGCGTGATCCAGCTTTCGAGCGGCAGGTTCGAGAAGGGTTGCGGAATTGACGGCATTTCTTTGGGTTTCCATGGGTGGTCGGAGTGCGGTTTTCAGGTCCCGACGGGCAAACGGAGGAGAGTTTTTCCGAGAAATTGATCGATTTAGAACATACTCTACCCAATCCCGTTGGTACTCGCATAGAATTGGCACTCTCTGACAATTTTTTCCTGTCCTGCACGGATGCGACCTTGGCCAAAAAGTCTGCTCGAAAGACCTCTGATAACGAGACACCGACCAGTTCGGTACCGCGAACTTCGTCCCGTACGAAGGGTGTCGATGCGTCGGCAATCCGCTGGGATGATTCCCAGGTTGAGGCGGAAACACATCGATTGGGGACCGAAATCTGGAACCAGCTGTCACATCGACGGGCGTCGATGTTTGAGCGGCGGTGGTGGGACGATCGAATCCTGAGTGCCGCGATGGCGGACGAGTCATTAAAAGTCCAGATGTTCCGTTTCGTCGATGTGCTTCCTCGGTTGAAGACCCATCGGGATGTCACGCGACATCTGCAAGAGTACTTTCTCGAGGTCAAAGAACATCTACCATTTGCGATCGAGATGGTTCGGTTTGGGATCGAGCATCTCTCGCCCGATTCGGTGTTGTCGCGGGCGCTCGCCTATAATGCCCGCAGTAACGCAACCCGGATGGCTCGTCGGTTTATTGCCGGGACGAGTGTGAGCGAAGTGTTGTCGGCGATTACCGTATTACGGACGCAGGGATTTGCGTTTACGCTGGATTTGCTGGGTGAGGCGGTGATCAGTGAAGCTGAGGCGGAAGCGTATCAGGCTTCGTATCTGGAATTGATTGACGGACTGGCACCGATCGTCAATGCCTGGCCCGAGAATGCTCAGACGGACTTTGATCATGAAGGGGCGATTCCTCGGGTGAATGTTTCGGTGAAATTATCGGCGCTCGTGAGTCATTTCCGGCCGATGGACGTGGTCGGCACAACGAATGCGGTGAAGGAACGATTGCGACCGCTATTGAGAAAGGCTCGCGAACAACAGGCGTACCTGCATTTCGACATGGAACAGTATTCCTACAAAAATCTGACGCTCGAGATTTTCAAGCAGACGTTGATGGAAGAGGAATTCCGCGATTGGTCTGATGTCGGAATCGTGGTTCAGGCCTATTTGCCCGATGCCGAGCGTGATCTGGCGGGATTGCTGGAATGGTCTCGGAACCGCGGGACTCCGGTCTGGATTCGGCTGGTCAAAGGGGCGTATTGGGATTACGAGACGGTGGTGGCTCATAGTCGCAACTGGCCGACACCGGTTTTTCAGGAAAAATGGGAATCGGATGACAGTTATGAACGTTTGACAAAAACGCTTTTGGAAAACTACACGCTGCTACGTCCTGCTTTCGGCAGCCACAATTTGCGGAGCCTTTCGTACGCGGTCGCCTGTGCCCGGCAGTTGCAAGTTCCCGAAGGGGCTTTCGAGTTGCAGATGTTGTATGGGATGGCGGAAGAGCAAGCTCGGGTCTTTAGTGAATCCGGGCATCGAGTACGGATTTACACTCCTTTTGGAGAATTGATGCCGGGGATGGCGTATCTCGTCCGTCGGCTTTTAGAAAATACGTCGAACGATTCGTTTCTACGACAGAGTTACGACGAAAATGTGAAGATCGAGGACCTGCTGATGAAACCCGCTGATGTTGCCCAGAAGACTGCCCGGAAAAAACCGTTTCCCCTGCCTGAATTCGTGAACGAAGCGGTGGCTGACTTTTCGCGTGAAGAAGTGCGGGATGCGATGTTGGCCGCACTGGAAACGGTGGGGGATGAACTGGGTGAGGAATATCCGATCGTGATCGGGGGGAAGGCGATTCACGCCCGTCCGATGATGATTTCGCGAAATCCCTCAAACAAAAAGCAGGTCGTTGGCCGTGTGGCTGCGGGAAACGTCGATGATGCGGTGTTGGCGATTGATACGGCTCGTCGAGCCTTTTCCGCATGGTCACGAACGGAAGTTCAGTATCGGTCTGAATATCTCGAGTTGATGGCGAACGAGATGCGTCAGCGCCGGTTTGAATTGGCGGCGTGGCAGGTGATTGAATGCGGTAAACCGTGGGCCGAGGCAGATGGAGACATTTGCGAAGCGATTGATTTTTGCCGGTATTATGCACAGCAGATGCGAGGCCTGGATACACCCCAGCAGATGGATTTGCCGGGGGAAGAGAATCGGTATTTCTATCGGGCTCGCGGTGTGGTCGTGGTCATTGCACCGTGGAATTTCCCGCTGGCGATTCTGGCAGGGATGACTGCAGCCGCGCTGGTGACGGGGAATACGGTGGTGATGAAGCCTGCCGAGCAATCGTCGGTGGTGGCAATGAAGTTTCTCGAGATCATTCAGAGTTCCGGGATTCCGGATGGGGTGGTCAGCTTCCTGCCGGGTGTCGGCGAAGAGATTGGCCCCGAACTGGTCGGAAGCCCAAACGTTGACTGTATTGCCTTCACGGGTTCGCGACCGGTTGGACTGGCGATCAATGAGCAGGCTGCCGCCTCACACATTTCGCAGGTCGGTGTCAAGCATGTCATTGCCGAAATGGGTGGCAAGAATGCGATTATTGTGGACAGTGACGCCGACCTGGACGAAGCGGTGCTGGGGGTCTCGCAAAGTGCGTTTGGTTACGCGGGGCAGAAGTGTTCGGCCTGTTCGCGGGTGATCGTACTCGAGGATGCGTACGACGAATTTCTGGCACGTTTGATTGAAGCTGCCAAGTCACTGAAAGTTGGTCCTGCAGAAGATCCTGCGACGGATATTGGTCCGGTGATTGACGAGGATTCGGCTAATCGCATTCAGAAATTCATTGAAATTGGTGAGACCGAAGGACGGTTGGTTCTAGGAGGAGTGAATCCCGAACTGGCTGCCAAGGGGTATTATGTCGGTCCCCACATTTTTGTGGATGTCCTTCCCGATGCGAAGATCGCTCAACAAGAAATTTTTGGGCCGGTGCTGGTTGTGTTCAAGGCGAAAGATATGACCGAAGCGCTGGCGATCGCGAATGGTACTGATTACGCCCTGACGGGTGGTTGTTACAGCCGCAGTCCGGCCAATTTGAAACGGGTTCGTCAGGAATTTGCGGTCGGAAACCTCTATTTGAATCGTCCGATTACGGGAGCCCTCGTGGGGCGTCAGCCATTTGGTGGGTTCAAGCTGAGTGGGATTGGGAGTAAGGCGGGGGGGCCGGATTACTTAAAGCATTTTTTGATTCCGATCAATGTGACCGAAAACACACTCAGACGCGGATTTGCCCCGACGGCCGAAGTCGAGTGATGATTGCAAGTGGGACGCGGTTCGGTAGAGATGAACAGCCCGTGTTTCGAGCCGTCAGTGTTTCAAATCCTCAGTGTTTCAAATCGTCAGTGGTGACCAACGGCGCCATCGAGCGATTCAACGATTTCGACCGCACGTAAAAACTCACTGAGGCGTCCGACGGGGTTGAGCCCCCCCATGGCTCGACGGCAGAATTGATCGATCAGGATTTCGATTTCGGACCGTTCGTCAACTAAGAATTCGTCGGTGCGTTCTGTCGAAGTCTTCCAGGAAATTTGCGTTCGATTGGCGATGACGGCGGTCCCTTGTTGGCATACGACGGTGGATTTGGGGGCGCGATCTTCGGGTGGCAGCTGTTGTAGGCTGGCGTAACGAGCCTCGGTTGCGGAATGTAATGGCGGAAACTCCAGATCAATCTGTCGCTCGGCCCGTTGACGCTGCGGGTTGCGAATTGTGGTTCGGCAAGGGGGGGCGATCAGGCTGATGCACCAGTCGACCAGATGTGCCAGTTCCGTGCAGCTCGCCCCAAGATCGCATTGCATTTGGATCGAGCGAACGGGGCCCAGACGGGTGGCGATCAGTTCTCGCAACCGGCAGGCTGAGGGTGTAAAGCGAAGTCCCAGTTCGGGGATGCATTGTTGATCGGGATTGGATGGTTGTGAGGTGGTGATCGGCGTGGGAGCGGGTTCCAAAATCGCTTTGAGGGACTGTGACTGTTGTAAGGCGGGGCGAGCGAGAAAAATCTGTTTTCCGCAACTCGCAATCCGTTGCAAGGCACCCGCCCCGAGCCAGCCGGGATCGAGTACGAGTAAACCTTGTACTCCAGGACGACACAGAATTTGACTGAGACTCGGTGCGACATCTGCGGTAAATTCGCTGGCGACAGATTTTGCACGGGCTTCCACCGGATCGTACACTTGGCGGATGGTGAGGCGATTTTGCATCCGGAGCAGGGTTTCGCGATACCGCTGTTCCCAACTCGGGCCTAACCCAATCAGGCCGATGCCAACTCGATCGCGTCGCGAGTGATCCGCCATTCGCGTGGTTCGCCGTGTCAAGGAAAAATGGAAGAGAGAATTCGTCGTGATCGTACGTGGTTTTCTCGAAAAAAAACAGTTCACCGTTGTTTCCGGTACAGATGTCACGGCTTTGGATTGTGAGGGCCGAGCGAGTCGCGATCGACAATCGGCGAAGTGGAATTTTGTATGGCAAGTCCGTCTCGACGGGATTGTTGGCAAGCTTTAGAATCCGTTCCCACATTCAAATTCGTATTTCGGGAAACTCGCAGAGATGACGGTCGACATCGATTTTGTTCGCGATACCGAGTTCTGCAAATTACTTGCAAGACGAGAGGATGTCACTTTAACGCGTGTTGCATTAGAACTGGCACGCGACGAACAGCCTCAGCTGGATTTTGCCGAGACACTGGAATGGATCGAGAAGCGCGCTGGCGAATTACGCAGCCACTTGTTGAAGGTTCGTTCCGATCGTGACATGCTGAAAGAGCTTGTTGGTTGTCTGGCGGGAACGCATAGACTGCATGGAAATAAAAATGCGTTTGAACGAGCGGAATGCAGCTATATCAATCGCGTGATTGAAACCGGTGTCGGCATTCCGATCAGTTTGTCTGTCGTTTATGTGGCAGTGGCCCAAGCGGCGGGACTTGATTTAACGTGTGTCGCCGCACCAATGCATTTTCTGACCCGGTTTGATAGCACCGAAGGACCGTTGTTTGTAGATGCCTTTTATGAGGGCCATGTTCTCAGCTTCGACGATTGTCTGGGGTGGATCGAGTCGATGACGGGATTACCGTCGGAAGAGATTGAGCGAACACTTAAGCCGGCTCGACCCCGTGATGTGATTATTCGGATGCTGAACAATTTGAAGACGCTGCATCTGAATCAGGACCAGTGGGAGCCGGCGTGGCTTGTGCAACGACGGTTATTCGCACTCGCCCCACAGTCATTTGAACATCGTCGTGACCTGGCGTTGATTGCCATCAAAACCGATCGTTGCGGTGTCGCCGTTGATCTGTTACAGGCCTGCCTGAAGGATGGCCCCCCCGGAGAGCGTGTCGCGCTGCAGGGTCACCTTCGAGTCGCAGAACGCAATTTGTCTAAGTGGAACTGAAGGGGCGATCTCGTGTCCGTGTTGATTGCCATTGAAGGGATTGATGGGTCTGGCAAAGGGACCCAGGCGGCTCGCCTGCATGCGCATTGTCTCTCGCAGGGATTAAAAAGTACGATGCTGAGTTTTCCTCGTTATCAGCAGACCCGATTCGGTCAGAAGGTGGGTGACTTCCTGAACGGAGAGTTCGGAACGCTGGATACAGTTCATCCCTTGCTGGTTTCACTGTTGTTTGCGGGGGATCGATTTGAGTCGCGTGAGCTGATCGAGCAGTCTCTGGCCGATCACGATGTCGTGGTGTGTGACCGTTATGTCGCTTCGAATGTGGCGCACCAGGGTGCTAAGGTTTCGGAAGGGGAACGGGCCGAGTTGATCGAGTGGATTCAACAACTGGAATTTTCGATTTACAAACTTCCCGCTCCGCAGCTGACACTGTTCCTGGATCTTCCCGTCAAGTTCGCTCAACAGTTGATCGCCTCGAAGTCGTATCGCAGTTACACGGACAAAGCCGC
>JBIKZJ010000644.1:0-2767 GCA_044354755.1 Schlesneria sp.
AAACGCGCACTGAAAAAACAGGCACTGATCGGAGACTCATCCCTTCAGTTGGCCAACCACCTCCGCTGTCGCAACCGGCACCATACCGGCATCGCAACGAGAATCGCGGCCGAGCGAACGGGTTTCCGATTGTGTCGATCCCGTCAGGTTGGATAGAATATCTCCGATGCGTGGCGGGCATGCTACCTTGTTCGTGTCCGCAAAAGAACCTGATGTCGAGCGAAACGGACGGCTGGATGGTCACTTCCCCTGCTTTTTCAGCAATCGCCCCGGAACAACCGGCGAGGGGCTCGCACCGCCTCGTTTGGTCTACCCTCCTGATGACGATCTGGGGACTTGTTGGACCGGGTCAAACGCCCCTCGCTTTTGCCGAGCTTTTCATCAATCCCACCGCGATTGTGCTGGAGGGGCCCGAGTCGACTCAACAACTGTTGATCCAATGGCGCAGCCCCCAGGGGGTGATGCTTGATCTCACCCGACGGGCAAGTTACGAAGTGCAAAATCCTCAGATCGCTCGTGTCGACGAACTGGGGATGCTCGAACCCGGTGGCGAAGGCCAAACCGAGATCGTGATCCAACACTCAGGAGAGACCGCGCGGGCCAACATCGAGGTCCGCAGGTGGCGAAACCCCCACCCGGTCTCGTTCGATCAGCAGATCATTCCCTTACTCACCAAAGCCGGTTGTAATTCGGGGGGATGCCACGGCAAGGCGGAAGGCCAGAATGGTTTCAAACTCAGTATTTTCGGCTTTGATACCGAAGCCGACTATCAAAGTCTGGTGATGGAATCGAGGGGCCGGCGCGTGTCGCAGACGGCTCCGAGTCAAAGCCTGCTCTTCACCAAGGCGACCGCTCACGTCCCGCATGGGGGTGGAAAACGACTTCTGGAAGACTCGCTTCCCGCCCGGAGGCTGCTCCGCTGGATTGCCGAAGGGACACAACATCAGTCCGAACAGGTCCCCGGAGTGACCTCAATTATCGTCGAACCACCGCTGCAAACCCTGCCACCGGGTGCCTTTCAACAGTTGCAGGTAACGGCAATCGATGCGGCCGGAGGACGGCATTGCGTCACCGCCGAGGCCGAATTCGAATCCAACGCCCCGACAATCGCCACCGTGGATCGTCAAGGGGGAGTTCAAGCGGGTGACAACCCCGGCGAGGCGGCCATGCTGGTCCGCTATCTCGGACAGGTTGCCGTCTGCCGCGTCACCATCCCCAAAGCCGGGCCACCATTCACTCGCCCCTCCGAGTCTAACTTTATCGACCGCCATGTCTGGAATAAGCTGCAACATTTAGGAATTCCCCCCAGCGAACTGGCCGACGACCCCACGTTTTTGCGTCGAGTCTTTCTCGATACGATCGGAACCCTCCCCACGGCCGCCGAAGCCCGCTCCTTCGCCACCAGCACCGATCCGCAAAAACGGTCCCAGCTGATTGACGAGTTACTCAATCGACCCGAATATGCCGACTTCTGGGCCCTGCGCTGGTCGGATTTGTTGCGGGTCGACCGGGATGCCCTGACCGCTCAGGGGGCCGTCGCCATGACCAACTGGTTGAGACGACAGGTCGCCGAAAATCGCCCGTACGATCAATTCGTCCGCGAAATCATCACCGCACAGGGAAACACCGCCTCGGATCGCCCTGCCGCGTTTTACAAGGCCCTGACAACTCCGGAAATCATGAGTCGCTCGATCAGCCAGGTCTTCCTCGGCGTCCGGATCGAGTGTGCCCAATGCCATCATCACCCCTCAGAAAAATGGGGGCAGGACGACTATTTTGCCTTAGCCGGTTTCTTCACCGGCGTGAATCGAAAAACTCTCCCCTCGGGAGTCGAGGCGATCGTCGTTCGCGGCGGCAGCGATCTGAACCATCCCCGCACGGGCCAACCGATCGCCACTCGACCCCTCGGAGCTGTCGCGTCCGAATTGAAGGGAGTTGTCGACCGACGAACGGTCCTCGCCGACTGGATAGTCCATCCCGACAACCCGTATCTCGCCAAGACCCTCACAAACCGACTCTGGTCACACTATTTTGGACGAGGCCTCGTCGAGCCGATTGATGATCTGCGCGCCACCAACCCCGCCTCAAACGAACCACTGCTGGACGATCTAGCCCGGCATTTTGTCGAACTCAAATTCGATATCAAGGGTTTGACCCGAACCCTGCTCAACTCACGCACCTACCAGCTCGGCTTCGCAAATCCCGACAATCTGCGCGACGAACAGAACTTTTCGCATGCGATTGCCAAAGCGATTCCCGCCGAAGTGCTGCTCGATGCAATCAGCCAGACGACCGGCGTACCCGAAAAATTCAACGGCTGGCCCGAGGGGGCCCGAGCGATCCAGGTCTGGGATAATCGGATGCCGTCGTATTTCCTCAAACTGTTTGGCCGTCCGGTCCGGGCAAGTGTCTGTGAATGCGAGCGCAGCAACGAACCGAGTATCGCTCAGGCCCTCCATTTGATGAATTCCCCCGAAATCCTCGCCAAAGTCCGATCGCGAAGGGGCACGGTTCATCAACTGGTCACCTCGTCCCGTTCGCCGCAGCAACTGATCGAAGAATTGTATTTGGGGACACTCGCACGCATCCCCACAGAACAAGAACAGACAGTGATGGGTTCCTTGTTTGACGATTCCGGAAATGATTTCCGTGCCGCCGCAGAAGATGTACTTTGGGCTTTGTTGAATACGAAAGAATTTGTGTTCAATCGTTAATAGACCTAAAATTTGAGCTTTGTTGAACACGAAGGTATTTGTGTTCAATAGTT
>JBIKZJ010000645.1:0-2765 GCA_044354755.1 Schlesneria sp.
AGTCCAGAATGTGGCGGCATTGGTATTGCCACTGATGTTCGAGGGTCCGCCATCTTGACCGACGAGCCATTTTCCGGGGCAATAGAGTTTCAGTCGACGCGATTCATGCAACCGACCCAGGTGATGATCGATATGCTCACCCGATTGGAAGGGGAGCGCATTGAGGTGCCGATAGAGCGTCTCGTAGCCCCGCCGATGGACTGCGAAACCGTGGGTCCGATTGACGTTATAGGGGATGAACAGATTCTCCGAGACTCGTTGCGGCGGGTGTTGTTGTTCATGCAGCAACTGGCCGCCGAGATAAAACTGTTCCCAGTCGGGGGGAAGCTCCGCAACCCCCTGGGCCAGCAGCGCCTCGAATTCGGGCCGGAAAATCGCATCATCTTCGAAAACCAGATACGACTCGCAACCGGAGTTGTAACAATGCTCCAGAATTTGCAGGTGACTGCGGTAGCAACCCCAGGCCCCGCGACCGGCGGTCCACCAGTCGGGATGCATGACCGTATCACCATGCACCGCGGGCCAAACCTGCACGGGGCCGAGCGACTTGGGAACCGCAGCCAGAAACCGCTGCAGACGCTCGGTTTTGAATGTCAGGTTAATCACAAACGTTTGCGCGAACATGGTTTGTTCCGTCGGTTGGGAAGAAGGGTTTACCACAGAGGCACAGAGACACGGAGAAGACCGGAGGAGGTTTGATCAAAGATTCCGTGATTGTGATCGAGGACGATTTACCCAATTTTGGAGTTTATTTTTAATGCCGAAGATGATTGAAAGTTTGCGTTTTGCCGAAGCCCCGTGACAGTAATGGTTATGGATTCCCACTTCGCCATCATCACGACGCTGTGCCACAGTGTCTCTGTGGTGAATTGGTTCTTCTCTTCGTTACTTAAGAACGATCTTATTTCCATTTCCCCAATGGGCAGGATTCGGTCGCCAGGGCCAGTTTGTTGAGTAGTTGATTGCTTTCCACGCAGGGGCAACCACAGAGATTACAGTGATTGTCGACAAGGTGCGGGCAATCACGACAAATGGCGAGTCGCTCATCGATCTCCTCCTGCGTCCGCCGTGGCAACCCCGAAGCACCCCACCGCAACATCGCTCCGGCAAAATTCATCCCACGAATCCAAATAGGCGGAAGACTGTTATCTACGTTGGATTGCTCATACCGAACCTCATCAGAATTTAATACGAGCTGGTCACGTACGTTCGAGATTCTTTCCTTCAAATCAGGCTGACTGGCGAGTTCCAGTTCCGAGATTTGTTGAACAAAGTCGATCGCCAGATCATCCACGTGTGAAGCCCGTAAACACTCAATAATTCTCAGCGCTCCGTTAATACTTGCTATCGTATTCACAAATGGCCTTGTACCCTTAATAAAATTTACGTTTGCAATAAATTTTTGACAAGCTATTTTTTCGTTCATTTTTCACCAAGATACGACAACATTGTAATTACTACTACATGCATTTAATACCGCTCCATTGCATTTTGGTAATGCCGCAGCAACCATGTGAATAGACCCACCATTAACGACTGGCCCACACCCTAAATCCGTACAAAACGCGGCGCGATCATATGTATAAGGAGGACCTGGAAATGCATTGCACATATATTTGATCGAAACACAGAGCGAATCCCCGCTGCAGTAAACCCAACAGGCAAGACAATTCGCTATGGCAGTCCCGAACGATTGCGTCCATGGCCCTGCGCCGACGCAATGAATTATCGAAGGAAATGTCCCACCACTGAAGCACGGGGGAAGCGTTACAGCAACCGAAAACGTCGCGATACTGTCGCGGCAGGGTTTACGGCTGACTGCATTGCTACTTGAACTACTCGAAGAGCTCGAACTCGAACTTGAGCTACTGGATCTGCAGCAGTTGCAGTTGGGGTAGGTGATGGTTGTCATTGGCAGCAGCCTTGTGCTTTTCCGTAGGTGACCGAGAGGCCGCCGGGGCCGCAGCTGACGGCGGTGACGACGCTCACGCAGTTGCAGGGATTGGAACTTCCCGACGAGCCCGAGGTGCTACTCTGACTTTTGCTCCCCGATCCGCTCGATACCGATGTCGAACTGCTGGACGAGGACTCGCATTTGGTGGCGGGGGCGCGGACGAACGTGCGCAGGAACATTGATCGTTTGGGGGTTCCGCCGTTGTTACTGTGTCCTTGAGCGAAAAAGCCGGTTCCGCCGCGAGTGATCACCCAGGATCCCTCGACCGGCCCCCATTCTTCACCGGGGGTTGGGTCGCTTGTCAAAGGGTCGATCGAGACGTACAGGAACGGATCAAAGTAGGCTCGTCCCCGTTTTCCCGGCTTGATGGACGAGGCTCCGGTGACCATCACATTCCCTGGTTTGTCGCAGCCGTACTGGTCCACATGATGAATCGTGATCCCCTCTTGTGTGGCCGTGCTGGCGGTGGTTTCGACCGCAATCACCACCACGACCGAACGGGGCGGAATGGTCTCGGCCGCATCATTCTGGATCAAAAATCCGATCTTCGGTATCAGTGCCGTCACGGGGGGGGGCCTTAGTTGTCAGTTGTCAGTTGTCAGTTGTCAGTTGAAAAACGGGGACGGCACCTCGCACTGCGGATTATTCAAGTTCATATCCCGCTTGCATTTCTGATCCCCCCTTCGTTTCCTTTGTTTCCTTCTGTTCAATTCCCCGACTTAAAATTGAATATCGTCACCGGTGCGATGTCCCCCGTAAGCGGTATTTTCGTTCCAGGTTTTCCTGCACCAGTTTGACTTTCTCGCTGATG
>JBIKZJ010000257.1:0-9115 GCA_044354755.1 Schlesneria sp.
ACCCCTATGCAAAAGGAATCGGTCGTGATCTGACTTGGAGCGACACAGCCTTTGGTTATCGCGTGGGTGATCCCGACACGGATCTGAGTTTCGACGAACGCGATAACGCTGCCACCGCGCCGCTTGCGGCGGTGATCAATCCGGCCTTTCGCTGGGGGGGAGATAAACCGCTGCGAACACCCTGGCATAAAACCGTCATCTACGAGATGCATGTCAAGGGATTTTCCCAAACGAGCCCGTGGGTTCCACGCGAGTTTCGGGGTCGTTATGCAGGGGTCGCCTGCGAAGGTTCCCTACGGCATTTGCGGGCACTGGGGGTCACTGCGGTGGAACTGATGCCCATCCATCACCACGTTGACGAGCGGTCGCTGACGGAGCGAGGTCTGACGAATTACTGGGGGTATAACACCCTTGGATTTCTCGCTCCTGATATTCGCTTTGGCGAAAGCCGTGATCCCCAGCGGACGGTCAACGAATTCAAGCGAATGGTCCGGACGCTGCATCGGAATGGCTTCGAAGTCATCCTGGATGTCGTCTATAACCATACCTGTGAGGGAAATCATCTCGGGCCAACCCTCTCGTTAAAAGGTCTCGACAACACCTCGTATTATCGACTGACTGATCAGCGGCGGTATTACAAAGATTACACCGGGTGCGGAAACACACTGAACATGCAGTCCCCTCGTGTGCTGCAGTTGATCATGGACAGTCTGCGATACTGGGTCGGAGAGATGCACGTCGACGGCTTTCGTTTTGATCTGGCTGCGGCGCTGGCGCGCGAGTTACACGATGTCGATAAGTTGGGGGCTTTCTTCGACATTATTCATCAAGACCCGGTTCTTTCCCAGGTCAAGCTGATCGCGGAACCGTGGGACGTAGGACCAGGCGGCTATCAGGTTGGCAACTTTCCGGTCTTGTGGACCGAGTGGAACGGGAAGTATCGCGATTGTGTCCGCAAGTTTTGGCGTGGCGATGGGAATACCGCCAGCGAATTTGCCACCCGACTGTGTGGCAGCAGCGATCTCTACGAGGCGACCGGGCGGCGGCCACATGCCAGTATCAATTTTGTCACATCTCATGATGGGTTCTCGCTGCACGATCTCGTCAGTTACAACCACAAGCACAATTTGGCCAACGGAGAAAATAATTCCGATGGTGATAACCACAATATCAGCTGGAACTGTGGTGCCGAGGGAGTCACAACGGATCCCGCGATTCTTGAGCGTCGCGAGCGGCAAAAGCGAAACTTTATGGCAACTTTGATGATTTCCCAAGGGGTGGCCATGCTTCGCAGCGGCGACGAGTTCGGTCAATCGCAAGGGGGAAACAACAATACCTATTGTCAGGATAATCCTATCAGCTGGCTGAAATGGAAACCGTCAGAGGCAGAGCAGAATTTTTTTGAATTCACCACGAAGGTGATTCAGTTGTGGAAGAGCCAACCTGTTTTTCAGCGACGAAAGTTTTTTCAGGGGCGGATGATTCGGGGGGAACTCGTCCATGATGTCGTTTGGCTGACACCGCAGGGTGAAGAGATGACGGATGCCGACTGGAACCGTCACTATACCCGCTGTCTGGGAATGCGATTAGCCGGAGAAATGGATCAAGAGTTCGACGATCAGGGGCGACCAATCATGGGTGATACCTTGCTGGTGCTGTTTAATTCCCATCACGACCAGATCGCGTTCCTGATGCCGCCCCACGAGGAAGTCGAGTTCTGGCAGCCCTTGCTGGACACCACAACCAATCATCCTCTGAAACGCCTGCATTCTCAGCAGCCTTACCCACTCCAAGCCCACTCCATGGCGGTGCTCAGGCTGACTCGACCGCGAAAAAAACTCATCGAGCGGGGAAGAAACGTGCTGCGAAAATTCCGTAGTCGCTTCTTAAATCGTGACCGCTGAAAGTCTGAGATCAATTCGAGCTTAAGCTTTGGTTGGTGGACTTTGGCGAATCCACCCCCCACCGAGCACGCGATCCCCTTCGTACAGTACCAGTGCCTGTCCGGGAGCAACGCCGAATTGGGGTTCCGCAAACCGGACCCGAATTTGATCTGCGGCAAGCCGTTCAATTCGTGCGACTGAGGCGGTGTGCTGGTATCGAATCTGTGCGAGACATTCAAAAGTCTCAGGGACATCATCGATCAGCCAGCTGAGCCGGTCTGCTTCCAGATCACTGCAGGCCAGTTCGTCATGCGTCCCCAAAACAACACGATGAGTCTCAGGCTCAATCCGTATCACGAAGCGAGGCTCACCGAACGTAACTCCCAAGCCCCGGCGTTGTCCGATGGTGAATTGATCATAACCGGCATGCTTACCGATGATTCGCCCCTGCGCATCCACAAAATCACCAGACATCTCGGGGCGTCCCCGGTAGCGTTCCAGGAATCCGACATAATCATTGTCCGGAATGAAGCAGATTTCCTGACTATCGGGTTTGGTCGCAACGCGTAGCCCCGCTTGCCCGGCCAGTTCTCGAATCGCCGGTTTGTGAAAGTCACCCACCGGAAAGAGGATTCGATCCAGGATGTTTCGATTGATGCCGGCCAAAACATAGGACTGATCTTTGGTTTGGTCCCGCCCGCGAATCAGTGCGGGTTGACCATTCATGAGCTGAATCCGCGCATAATGCCCTGTGGCAATTCGATCGGCACCGACACTGACAGCAAAATCCCAAAGCTTGCCAAACTTCAGCCAGTTATTACACATGACACAGGGATTGGGGGTTCGTCCTGCCAGATATTCATCCACGAAATAATCTTTGATTCTCCCGAAGGCATCTGAAAAATTCAGGGCATGAAACGGAATATCCAGCATATCGGCCACCCGGCGGGCATCGGCCGCATCGGTGGCACTGCAACATCCCTGTTTATTTGCCCTGGAATTCACAATGGGAAGCGTCGGCAACGGAGTCGTTTTCGTTACCGCTTCGGTGACCGTCGTGGTTTTTGCCGCGAGCGGGTCGGAAGATGCCGCTGCAGCAGGAGTCTCAACACGGCAGACGTTTTCTTCTGTTGCTCCGGATCGCATGAAGAGGCCGATCACTTCGTACCCCTGCTGTTGCAGCAGCACTGCTGCTGCAGAACTATCGACACCACCACTCATGGCCAGCACTACACGCATTGACATGTCTCACAATCCTTTGGCCCGTTTTCCAACGTGCATTCGTTCCCATTCATTCGGCTGCAATCGATGACGGTTTGGAAATCGGAAGAAAGCCAAACCCAGACATTCTTTTTCCGAGAACCGCAGCTTACCACACCAGGCCTGTTTCATCGACATTCGTCACAATGTCCCCGGACCAGAATTTCGGTCACCTGACCCACATCTTGCAGGCTTTTCATGACCGAGACAGACATTTCCAGTTGATGCAAACAGGTGACTCGACCACAATCAACACAGATGAAATGGGCATGTTCGCAGCCGACGGGGTGGGATTCGTCACGTAGCTCAAAACGCCAGACGTGATCCCCTAATTCTTTGCGGGTGACCAGTCCTGCTTCGACGAGGTCTGTCAGATTTCGCAGAACCGTGGCCTTATCAATTCCCTTGGGAACCAGATCTGCTGCGATTTCCGCGTGTGTCGCCGGCGAATTCGCTTTTTGCAACCAGTGGACCACGGCGAGTCGAGCGGCGGTCGTTCGCAATCCGCGGTCCGCCAGGATCTTCCGCGTTTTCGCAACCGCCTCAGTTTTCATCTTTTGTGACATAATTCACCATTCTTACCAGTTGTCGAGGATCTTGTCTGCTCAAAAGCTCGCTGACGATGTGCGATCCGCGTTTCCCCTGACTCCTGGTCCCTCGCGATTCCTGGGCCCTCGCTCATTCTTCCAGGTCGTACCGGTGACAACCGCTTCTTCGCAATCCGCTTCCATTCTGACAACCCCTGATTGGCCCGATCGAACACTCATGGTAGTCTGAAGATTTTTAGATCAACAGCGAAAACCGAAAAAAGTCAGGCTTCCGCTTTCCAGGGGAACGGCAGAACTGACCAGGAGCATCAAGATGGATCTGCACTTGACCGGAAAAGTTGCGATTGTCACCGGGGGCGCAAGTGGAATTGGACTCGCCTGCGCTACAGAACTGGCGCGCGAGGGTTGCTCGGTCTCCCTCTGGGATGCTTCGCCACAGGTGAGCGATGCCGCGGCAAAAATTGCAGCGCAGCAACGGGTTTCGACCTGTGGGATCTCGGTGGATGTCCGTCGAATTGACGAAATCGCAGCGGCTACAGCCCGAACCGAAATCACATTCGGGCCGATCGCGGTGGTAGTTCATGCCGCCGCAGTGAGTTCCGGAAAGTTTGGCTTTCCGTTTACAAACCTGGCTCCGGCGGACTGGCAACGGGTATTGGATGTGAACATCCTGGGGATGGTCAATCTGGCGCATGTGGTCGCACCGGGAATGCTGGCGAGGCGACAAGGGTCGCTGGTCTTTATCGCCTCCGTCGCGGGCCAGATCGGATCCCAAACCGATCCGCCGTACAGTGCCAGCAAGGCGGCAAACATCAACTTTGCTCAATGTCTGGCAAAAGACTTGGCCTCGGCTGGCGTTCGAGTCAACACGGTTTGTCCTGGAATGGTGCAAACGCCTTTGAATCGGTCGGTTTGGCAAGCCTGGAACGACCAGCAACCGGACGACCGTCGCCGCAGCTATGAGGACTGGGCTAACGAGAAAATTCGAAACGTCATTCCGCTGGGGAGATGGCAACGGCCTGAAGATGTCGCCAATCTGGTGACGTTTCTTTCCTCGGACCGCGCATCAGAAATGACGGGGCAAACGATCAATGTTGATGGCGGATTCGTCATGCATTGGTAACCAGACCGGTGAAGAAGTTATGATTGACAACACACAAATCGTGTTGAAATCGAGTTACCCCTGAGAGAGAACCGTCATGAGTGCCGAAGCGCGTATCGCCGAACTGAGGTTGGAACTCCCCCCCGCTCCCAAACCGGGAGGGATTTATCACCCGGTACTGATTGTCGGGAATCTGGCCATTGTTTCCGGGCACGGGCCATTACGAACCGATGGGACGATCATTACGGGAAAAGTCGGTGACACCATGACAGAAGCCGAAGCCCATCAAGCCGCACGGCAAGTGGGCCTGACGATGCTGGCGACACTGCGTCGGGAACTGGGATCGCTGGACCGCATTCATCGCCTGGTCAAAACCCTGGGGATGGTCAATGCGACGCCAGATTTCGGAAATCACCCCCAGGTCATCAACGGATTCAGCAATCTGATGGTCGAAATCTGGGGTGAAACCAATGGCAAAGGGGCGCGGAGTGCCGTTGGCATGGGTTCGCTCCCCGCGAATATCCCGGTTGAAGTGGAAACGATTTTCGAATTGGTTGCCTGAGAATTTTCAAATCTTGATCGGGGGATTCACTGACAGGGCCACAATCGGGCGAATGCGGGATGTCACCACTTGGCAATCGGCGGTGGTGTGCTGGCGGCGGTGGTGTGCGGACGGCGGTGGTGTGCGGACGGCGGTGGTGTGCTGGCGGCGGTGGTGTGCGGACGGCGGTGGTGTGCGGACGGCGGTGGTGTGCGGACGGCGGTGGTGTGCGGACTCCCACCCGTAAATGCCGAGGATGCTCGGCAGAGATCAATCCCTCGGACGAGGGGTGCAGCGCGGTGACTCACCCCTTGTCAAAAATTCCTCGCGACGAACAGGATCGCTGGTGGCAAGATCGCTCATGGCTGCGGTTCGCGAATCTCAAAAATGGCATTGGGGGTGCAGTCTTTGTAGCGATAACCCCCATCAACCGGGAGAACGGTTGCGGTGATGTAGTCTGCCTGATCGGACACGAGAAAGGCCGCAGCATGACCAATATCATCTGGCAAACCCAACCGCCCCAAGGGGAGTTTTTTCCCGGCTTCCGCCATCGTTTCGTCGGTAAACGCCACATGCTCACCTGGGGTATCAATCCAGCCGGGTTCGATGGCGTTGACGTTGATTCGGTACGGTGAGAGTTCAACGGCGATGGAACGCATCATGTGGTTGAGGCCTGCTTTGGCAGCGCCATAAGCCGCACACAAGCTGATTGGCAATTCCGCCTGCACACTCGTGATAAAGACAATCTTTCCCCGCGCGCCACGGGCAACCAGGTGGCGAGCCACCAGCTGACTCATGTGAAAACCACTGGTGAGGGTTCCGTTAATCGTCTTCTCAAACTCGTCAGCGGGATAATCCAAAAACTTCCCACGACGACTATAGGCAGGGTTACTGACCAGGATGTCGATCCGCCCCATGGCCTGGAGTGCTTTTTCGACCAGTCCTTCGCATCCTGTTCGCGAAAAGACATCCGCCTCGATTGCGAGGCATGTTCGCCCGAGCGATCGAATCTGGTTAGCGGTTGCTTCGAGCTCGGTGCTACCGGGCCGATCATTCAGGATGATATCCGCACCATTTTTGGCGAGTTGCATGGCACACCCCATGCCGATTCCACGTCCAGCTCCCGTCACGAGAGCGATTTTTCCAGCCAGATTCATTGCCATCATTCCTGTCGTGAGGTCCTGTCAAATCGATTCCATTCCCACGCGGCTTTCCGTGTCAAACTGCGTCCTGCTGAGCGGGTTCCGGTTTGGCTTGAGCCCCAGATCCTCCAGCCCCACAAAAAGTCCCACAAAAAGTCCCACTACCAGCAGATTGGTATCCAGCAGATTGGTCAGAGTCTGCGGTTTTGTCAACGATTGGACGGACCAACGACGGTGGGGTTGCGGTTACAGGATCGCAATTGGGGGGCTGGCAATCCAATGAGATTGGTCCGGTTTCTGGGTGGCCTGCTGGGTATTGTTGGTCGATTGCATAAGATATGAATCGAGACCGCCCCCCAAAAAACACGCAGAGACGAAACACGTGGCGACCAGGAACAAAAGATCATGACGAGTCTTCGAGCCATCTCCCGATACCTGCTGGCAAGTCTGATGGTTTTTGCTGGGGTGATGCACTTTGTGCGGGCGGATTTCTTCTTGAAAGTGATGCCCCCCTACCTTCCCTGTCATCTGGAATTGGTCTATCTCAGCGGCGTCTGTGAAGCGGTCTTGGGGCTGTTGCTGCTTGTACCCCGGTATCGACGACTGGCGAGTTGGGGGATCATCGCCTTGTTAATCGCGGTCTTCCCGGTCAATCTTCACGTGTTCCAGCATCAAGAACTGATTCCAGCACCACCGATCGTCCACTGGTTGCGATTGCCGTTGCAGGGGATCTTGATTTTGATGGCGTATGGACAATTGCCGCAGACCAAAACCACCTCCACGACCAGCGGTTCGTAGCTCGGCACGATTTTCAGCAGGCAAATAATCGATGATTTTCCTGATCTGCAAGATTTTTCCCGGATTCTCTTTGGCTTGAAATCTCCTCAAGAACCGCAAAAATAGGAAAGAGCTTTGTGAAAAATAAGATTCCGTTTTCCACCGTTTCCGACAACCGAGTGAATTGCCGAGCCAGCGACTTGTCCCTAAAATTCCCACGCCAAATCGGCGCGTTTGCCAAGAAAAGAATAAAGAGGCCCCTACGATGATCCCTAAGTCCGAATTAATTGAAATGTTCGAGGCGATTGCTGAGCAAACCGACTGGGACATGAACGGTGAAATGCTCTGGGGTTATTTTTTCACCGATGATGACCAAGGGAAACTTCATGCTTTGGCCGACCGACTTTCGAGTCAGGGCTATCAGTTTGTCGAGATTTCCGAGGGGGACGAATCCGATGACCCCTTGACGTTGCAAGTTGAGAAAATCGAAATTCATACCCCCGACACGCTTTTTGTACGCAATCAAGAGCTCGCGGAGATTGCAGAAGAAATGAAGGTTGGTTCTTATGATGGGATGGACGTCGGGTCCCTGGATGATGATGACGACGACTTCGAAGACGAAGACGAAGAAGACGAAGAGGAAGAGGAAGACAAGTGAACGTTGATTGTGCTTCGACTTGATGTCAGCGAGAATGCTGCCAAGCCTGGACTCGGAATCACCGCGAGAATCGGATCTCGTCGTCGAAGCAATTTGCCGGCGAGATTTGTTTCTTGGGTACGGGCTAACGCCTGTTGTTAAAGGCGAACGCCTGTTTCCTGGATTCAGCGCCATTCAGAATTGAAGCACAATCATGAAACGTTTCGGATTCCTCTTTGCCGTTGGTCCGTTGGTCGCCGTTGTTGCTTTTGCGGGTTTTCATTTCTGGAATTCCGGCGGGGCAACCCCGGCCCTCGCGAAGGTAGAAGCTGCGGGCCCCCGCGATCATCTGACAATCACCGAAGAAAAATATGTCGCCGCTCGTCTGGAAGCGGCGTCGCCCATGCGGCGTGAACTCCGGTCACTGCGAATTGTTCCTGGTCGGATCGAGTACAATTCCACGCGACACATTGAGGTCAAATCACCGTTTGATGGCTTGATCCGACGAATCGACATCAAAGTGGGGGATCGGGTCACCGAAGGGCAGGTCATGGCGGTCGTAGACAGCCCTGAACTGGGTGAAGGACGCGCCGATGTCCTGCTCAGGGAAACCGACCTGCAACAGGCGTTCAACGAGCACGAGTGGTGGCATTCGATTCAGGCAAATCTCGATGAACTGCTCGCGCGGCTCAAACGTCCTCAGGAAATTCAGCAACTGGAAAAAGAATTTGCCGATAAATTGCTCGGAGATTATCGCCAGCAGGTGTTGACCGCTTATTCACGGATGCGACTTGCGGAAAAACTGAGTACCAATGTCAAATCGGCGGGAGAAGCAGGAGTCAGTATCCGCACCGTTCTGGAGCTTGGCTCCGCTCGTGATACCACGACGGCGGAATACGCGGCGGCCTGCGAACAGGCGACGTTTGATGTCAAACAAAAGCACCTCAAAGCGGAATCGGCGATGAAAAACGCCGAACGACGACTCGCCGTAGCCAAGCAGCGACTTAGCCTTTTGGTAAACCAACCGTATGAAGCCGTCGACGATCTCGGGAATTCAAATAATTTGAGTATCTGGCCGGTGAAGGCTCCGTTTACCGCGACGGTCGAAGAAATTCTGCTGGCCCCCAAAGAGCGTGTCCAGACAGCACAGGCATTGTTTCAACTGGCGGATACTTCTCGACTATGGGTTCAGGCCCAGATTCGTGAAAAAGACTGGTCGGCTTTA
>JBIKZJ010000258.1:0-9112 GCA_044354755.1 Schlesneria sp.
CGGACGGTTCATGCACCTCTGATGGATGCCTCTCGGACTCAACGATTTATCAAGGTACCGCGATTGGCATGTCGCTGTTGTCAGCAGCTATTGAATGCGGCGATTTAAACGCAAAGATGCAGGGACGCGATCGATACTCAAAAAGAAGATCGAATTTTGCCTTTTCTTCTTCCTTGCGCCCCTGCGGCTTGGCGACTTTGCGTGAAATTTTTCGCTCATTTCCAGCGATCCGATCGTGGATCCCCCGGTCGTGGATCTAGCGAGGGTGTGCACTTCGACCGCGTGCGTTCCGAGGCTGCCGGACAGATCTCGCGCGGGTTGAAGGGGGTCGAGCAACAAGCCTGCTCCCAACCGCTTACCTTGGGCCAACTGATCGACCGCGAGACGGGCGAGAAGAATGACCAGGATTGAATGCTTTGAGAGCTTGCGAGTTGCGTCCCTCAGCAGGCGTTCAAACAAGACGGGTCCTGCTGCGAGCGTCTAGGTATCCGATCACCGCGAGAAAATGTTCGCGATCGCGGTCCGGAAGGGGGGCGGCGGATTCCTCGGCGAGGGGGATTCGACCTCGACGATCTCGGTATCCCTGCCTCAAGTCTCCCTGCATATGTGCAACTCAATCTCTCTCACCCATTCGATGATGATGGTGGTTCGATGAGGATGGTGGTGTTCGCGAACCCTTTGAAAAATTCAGCCGGGGGTCGGCACCGGGAGTCCGTATTTCTGCGGACATCAGCTAATCGCCCCAGAGATAAAGGTGCGAAATCGACCACGAAGTTTGGACTTTTTCACCCAAAATTGGGAAGCGTTGATCTCCGCCTCACAAGATTCAATCGGCCACACAGCAATCAACGCCGTTTAAAACGATGCGACTGCAACAGGAACAACGTCACGCGACATAAGCGGAGAGGCAGGGATTCGAACCCTGGGTCCGGGGAATACCCAGACGCCGCTTTAGCAAAGCGGTGCTTTCGGCCACTCAGCCACCTCTCCATCCTCGAATTCTGAACGCAAACTATATCTCACGAGGCCTGAAAAACAAGTCGTGAATTGTTCCGGCGGAAATTTCTCTCAAAACCGGGGCCAATCGCGACTCACCTGTACCCATTCATCCGACATTTGATCCGACATTTTTTCCGTTGATGCCAACGGACCGCAGGGGAATAGGACCCGGCAAGGCGGAACGAAACCCGCCCTCCATTCCGCAAGCGTTACCCGATTCCTCCATACAGGGCATCACAATACAGGACATCAAAGCAGGATCGTTTGTTCGCGGTCGGGACCGATGCTGATAAACTTGGCCGGAACACCCAGCAGCTCGCTGATCGTGTCGACGTATTGACGAGCCCCCGAGGGGAGGTCGCTCAGCTTGCGGGCGTGGGTGATATCCTTTTTCCAGCCGGGAATCTTGCGAAAAACAGGCTTGGCCACTTCCAGATCTTCGACGTGCGACGGAAAATCGGTGGTACGCTCACCACGAATCTCATAAGCCTCACAGATACAAAGCTCGTCCAACTGAGCCAGAACGTCGAGCAACATCACGGCGATCTCATCAACTCCGCAAATTTTGGCTCCATAACCGGTTGCGACGGCATCAAACCAGCCGCAGCGACGGGGGCGGCCGGTGACCGTGCCGTATTCATGCCCGATATCCCGAATATGCTGGCCAATCTCGTTATTCAATTCCGTTGGGAACGGGCCACCACCGACTCGGGTCGTATACGCCTTGGCGATCCCGATCATCCGGGTGATCGCGCGTTGGGGAACGCCGCTGCCGCTGTGGATCCCCGCTGACGAACTGTTCGAGCTGGTGACGTACGGGAAGGTTCCATGATCGACATCGAGCAAGCTCCCCTGAGCCCCTTCGAACAGGATGTTTTTCTTCTCTTTCAAGGCTCGGTGTAGCCAGGCGGTTGTATCAACCACGTGGGATTTTAATTGCTCGGCATAACCCATGTACGACTCGTAAATCGCGTCAGCGTTCAGCGGCTCCAGAGTCGAATCGAGTGCCTTCAGGGTCAGATTCTTGAAGGCAACAATATCCGCCATCTTCGTGCGGAAGGTTTCGGGGTGGTAGAGGTCACCAACACGGATGGCATGCGTTCGCCCCGCTTTGTCTCGGTAACAGGTTCCGATTCCGCGACCGGTGGTCCCAATTGCCTGGTTACCCCGTCGCTTTTCAAACACCGCATCTTCCACAATGTGATACGGAAGAATCACGTGAGCACGGTCACTGAGTAACAGGTTTTGGCCATCAACCTGCACCCCCCGGTCGGTCAGTGACTTCATTTCCTTGAGCAGGGCTTCGGGGTTCACGACGAGGCCATTTCCAATCACGGCTTTGACACCCGGACGCAAAATTCCGGTTGGTAACAGCGAAAGTTTGTAGGTTTGGCCATCAAACTTCACGGTGTGCCCCGCGTTGTTTCCCCCTTGGTACCGAACGACGACTTCGTGGGAATCCGTCAGGAAATCAACGATTTTCCCCTTGGCTTCATCACCCCATTGCAGACCGACAACTGACGTCACTGACACAATTCAGACCTTACAGGAAAATACGTGGCAAGAGGCAAAACCAATTGCCACTTGTAGAAAGAACCATTTCTGCTGACTCGCAAACTGACCGAGGATTGCCGGATTCAGGGCCAGGAGTTGCGACGAGACAGATCCCAAAGCCTCTGATCCACCTCGACAACGCCCGCTATGTCAGCCGTTTTGGAATGACCCTCGGCGCGTAAAAAATGCGAGACAGACATCGGTGTCCATCCCGCGAGTCCGATTCAGTCTACCGAGCCCTTTGTCGAATGTGGAGCGTGGCGGGGGATGGCAAGGTTCGAAACGAGAAACAAAAC
Organism: Schlesneria sp.; assembly: GCA_044354755.1. Taxonomy (GTDB): domain Bacteria; phylum Planctomycetota; class Planctomycetia; order Planctomycetales; family Planctomycetaceae; genus Schlesneria. The sequence continues at coordinate 2,850 of JBIKZJ010000258.1, forward strand.
GAGATTCCTGCAGAATATTTCTGGCAGAGAAAAAGCGAATACTCTTTTTGGCAAAGAGGTTACGTCGAGTGGGCAGCCGGCGAGTATGAAGAATCGGTGATTTCCTCTTTTTCAGGGTTAGCGACCTGAAGCCGACGCGCGAATTCGGGTATCGTCAGCTTTAAAGTGTGCCACGCTATGTTGACCCGATCGATTCTGAAGGTCTCAATACGATGTAAACCACATTCTGGGAGGCGATTACCCAGCTTTCCCCAGCACATCAGCTCGGTAAGGCGACTGAACGCTACCGGAAACATTTTGGGAAGTCGATCGAATTTGTCGCTTACTGAGTCATCGTGGGGGTCGCCCTGGCGCTCGGCATCGGAACCATGATTGGCTATCAGCGGATCGTAGTGACAATCGCCGAAAAGATTGGCAAATCACATTTGACCTATGCTCAGGGGCTGCCGCAGAAACGGTGGCAGCATGCACGATTATGCTCGCCGATCGCTATCACCTCCCGGTCAGCACAACTCAAATCCTGTCATCCGGGATTGCCGGGACGATGTACGCCAACCGATCGGGACTACAGATGGGAACGATTAGAAATGTCGCCATCGCCTGGGTGTTGACGCTCCCAATCGCGATTCTGTTGTCTGGCCTGTTCTTTATCCTTGGGGTGTCGCTCTTCCCAGGGACCGGTCTGCCAAATCCCGCCGCTGCCGTCGCGCTGGGATCTGTGGTCCGTTAGAATTGTTACTGTTCCTCCCCTGATTCCGAACGATTCACCCTCGCGTTGCTCTGTTCCCAGCCGCTCGATAGCGTTTTCCTGGCGAGTCTGAGTAAACTTCGGGAAATCGAGTGACACTCACGGGACGAGCGGCGTTTGTTCCCAGCTCGACAACACACGTGAATTGCCGCCCAGCCTTTTGGGGTTGCGGCTCGCTGGATGGTCCATGAAGCTCAAAAGTTTACCGGAAGATTTCGAAGTCGAAGAACTGAGTGATTTTCCGCTCGACGGTGGTCCGTTTGCCGTCTACCTGCTGACAAAACGCTCATTGGGGACCCCGGAAGCCATCACCGCAATTTCCAGCCGCTGGAACTTTCCTCGTCGGGTGATCGGTTACGGAGGACTGAAAGACAAGCACGCGGTCACCCGACAGTGGGTGACGATTCATCGCGGCCCCCGTCGAGATTTCCGCGAAGAGAGTTTGTCGCTCACCTACCAGGGTCAGGCCAATCGCCCCTTTGGTCCGCAGGATATCACCGCAAACCGTTTTCAGATCGTAATGCGCAATTTAACGGACGAGGCGGCTCAGAAGGTGATCGCAGCCCGTACTTCGCTGGCCGAATTCGGTGTCCCGAATTTCTATGATGATCAGCGGTTTGGATCGCTGGGGGAATCCGGAGAATTCATCGGCCGTCCCTGGTGTCTGGGTGATTACGAACGGGCTTTATGGCTGGCGATTGCCGAGCCAAACTCGCACGATCGCCCCAACGACCGGGACGAAAAAGAGATTATTCGTCGACTGTGGGGCGATTGGGTCGCCTGCAAAGCGACACTGAGAAAATCTTCCAGCCGCAGCATTATCACGTATCTGGTCGACCACCCGGAACGGTTTCGCGATGCCTTCGCGCTGTTGCGGCAAGACCTTCGCAGCCTGTGGCTGGCGGCCTATCAAAGCGATCTGTGGAATCGCTGTCTCGCAGCAAGACTCGGCCAATCGATCCCTGCCAGCCGAACGTTTCCGGTCCAGCTGGCCACGTCACAGGTCTCATTCTTCACCGAATTGACGGAGTCTGAGTCGACCGATCTTCAAGGGCTAGCGCTGCCACTCCCCTCGGCCCGTCTCCATCTTGACCCCGGACCGTTGCTGGATCTGTATGAAACCATCTTGGCAGAACAAGGATTGGCACTGCGCGAGTTACGAGTGAAATACCCGCGCGACAGTTTCTTTTCGAAAGGGGAACGGACGGCGATTGTCAGACCGACCGAATTTAAGATCGGGCGACAGGATGCGGACGAATTGAATGAAGGCCGCCACCGGTTAACGCTTGAATTTGTCCTCCCTCGCGGTTCGTATGCCACGATCGTGATCAAGAGATTGACGCTGAATCCGTAGGCCTGAGACGGAAAACCGGGACTGGGGCTGTAGTTGTCGAAATGCAAAAATTGAACCCTGGTCTGATTCCCGCGTGACGGCAATACCTCAAAAGAAACATACCTAACAAAAACTCGCTGTCATGCCTAATTCTGTTATGGTGCAGAAAGAGGGACTCGAATCCTCAAGTCATCGCTTAAACGGGATTTTGAATCCGACAAAAATACACCACAAGACGAGGTGAAGATCGGGGAGAAGGGGTGTCAGCGATATGTAGCTTTTGCAATCGAGAGAGGTTGTATAACGCGCAAGAATACATCACGTTTCGCACCATTCGCTGAGACGCATTCTGACATATTTTCGTCCCTCGACACTGAGAAGTCTCGTCAGTTGTTCGCCCTGCCATTTATGAATCTTGGTCGTGAAAAACTCGCTGACCGCATCATTCAATGTCATATTTTCACATTTCGGTCGAAAAGCTCCGAATACTCCTTGCATTTGATGACGGAAATGAGCGTCGCCCGAGAATAAGAAGGCTTCCAGCTGACATCGCACTTCTTCCGGGGTGGACTTACTCCCCGCTTCGCACGACAACAATTGAACGAAGAGCGTGCTGAGATTCAGCAGGGGATTCTCAATAATCGAGGCAACGATGACACTGTCGTCGAGGTCTCCATTGGGAAGTCGAATCGGATTTGGTTTCGTTCGCTTCGCTTCCTTAAACAGGTGGGTCGCCCATTCCTCCTTTATTTTTAGTGTTTTGGAGAAAAACCACTGATAGACATCACCTTTGAAATAGACGACAGCGGCATTTTCCAGTCCAATCTCAGCAGCAAGATGTACGACTCGAATTGCTGCCGCCAGTTCTGAAACCTTTGCATGCTTGGCGAGTTTCGTAAGTTGGGATGCCACAACTGGCGTTGATGGCGGCAATCTTCTCACGATAGATTCTGGTATCGAAAGCTCGCCTGCCAAGAGATTCACAGCGCGTTCTTCACGATCATTTGACTTTAATACATCGTCAATCGATTCACCAACGACGGTTGGAACATTGAGAAGCAGATGCCCAAGTTCGTGAGCGAGTGTGAATCGCCGACGCTGGACGGGCGATTTGCTGTTGAGGCGAATCACAATTCCGTCTGGACCAGAAAGCACCCAGCCGTCACATCCGACCAATACGCTTTCGCGAACTTCGATCCCCATTTTTTCAGCAAGTTTTTCAGGACCATGCAGGAAATTTTCTTCAGCAAATTGTTTTGCCTGCTCGACGCTCGTCATGTTTTGCGTTTTCGGAGTGGTCGAATGCCCAGAACGGAATTGATGTCATCCAAAAGGGCTTCCTTCGTTGAAATGTCCAACGAAGCAAGTTCCTGGTTGCGAAAGCGAACCTTAAGAGAAGGGTTAAGCGCCAACAACCGGACGATATGGAGGTCAATTTCGGATTTGGCATCGACGTGCGAAAGATCGCCCAAATCCGCACGAATTTGAGAGCACTTCGGCGGTCGACCGACCGCTGCTGGTGCGAATTCTGATTTTTTACTCATTCTAAAAAACCCTCCGCCTGCAACCAACCCTCGGCCGCCTCGGAACTCAATTCGAATATCGGAAACCGTTCTTCTCCGTCCACATCATATCTTACGATTTCAAAACCGCGATTCTCATAGAACGCAATTGTTGAGGAATCGTTGAAAGATTCGAGCGTGACTCGCCATCCAAATCCGTTGCGGTAACTGTCAAGAACCGCTTTTAATAGAAGTGTTTGGCCGACTCCCCGAAAATGAGGTATATCGACAAGCGATGCGCGATTGTGAGGCGCGGTTGCGAGCGACTCAATGTAAGCGGCCCCATTTCCAGGATCAACTGCCGAAAGGGTATTCAACCAGTAGAGAATTGCCCCCTCAATCGTCCCCTTAGTGGTTTTAATGGCTAAACAACGGTGCCATTTGTCGTTTGTCAACCTGCCAATTCGATCGCCCCATCTCCAGTGGTGATCCTTCTCTTGGAATTTTCTTCGTTTTTCTACTCCTGGCAAAACCCACCATCGAGAGTCGATACCCGCTTTTGCTTCGCGTGTTGTCAACTCAACCAGCAGTGCTTCGACACATTCTTCAGTGTCGGCAACCATCAGTTGAACTTTTGCAGGCAACGTCAGCTTGTCGAAGCACCGTCAAAAGGACAAGATCTCTTATTTCTTTTGGTGACAAAAAATCCCCCGAATCGAAGCTCGCCGTTTCAGACCAACGAGGGGTGATCTTTCATTCGTTTACCGGAAAATTGAGAAGTGGGAAATCCAAAAGCTTGTTCGCGGAAACCGCGTTTCCGTGTGCACTCTGTGAGTCCAATCAGGGAATATCCATGGATCAGATTTTGAGAAACGCATAAGGACTCACGACAAATTGTCGTGAGTCCTTATGCTGCAACAGTGCCGAAGGTGGGACTCGAACCCACACGTCATTGCTGACACTGGATTTTGAATCCAGCGCGTCTGCCGGTTCCGCCACTTCGGCTGGCAAATCGCAGGATCGACATGATGAAGCGGTTCTGCCCCTGAGTCAAGCTCAGTCAGCAACTCTTTCTGCACATTCCCTCGATTTCCCCACCAAAGGGGCGGTCAGACCGGTGAATGGCGGCGTGCCATGGAGTTCATGGCGTCGAGGATTTTGATCCGATCACCGTGATTCGCAGTGGCCTTTGGCAACGTGTCGTCACCCAAAACGACGTTGGAAGGTTAACCGGGCGTCAGTACCTTTCCGTGGCGGAACTCCAGGAGTCTACCGACGGGTTGAGAAGGCCCAGATTCGCTAACGCAAAGTCGCCAAGACGCAGGGACGCAATGAAGAAACGAAGAAATCGTCGCAGCTCTTTTTCGCCTTCCTGGCGCCCCCGCGTCTTGGCGTCTTTGCGTTGAAACTCGTGATTCCGCATCACATTTATCAATGCACAGGTCGAGTTTAACTGCTCGTCCCACCCATCCGGTATTTGCAAAACCAAAAACCGTACCGGCCCAGCGACCGGGAATTCATTTTTAGCCTGCTTCGGCATTCACTGGCTCTTGCGTGCGAGCGGCGATCACGGCCTCACGCATTGCTTCCAAGGCCTTGCCGACGGCCGTCGCAAACGGGGCTGCCAACGTCGCTCCGGCAGCCAGGCGATGCCCACCACCGGAAAACTTTTCGGCCACTGCCGCGACATTCAGCAGGTCCGTCCGACTGCGAAAACTGATTTTCACCTGTCGATTCTGCTGTTCAATCGCCATGAAAGCCCCTTTGGTCCCTAAGACCTTGAGGCATTCATTCACCAAATCTTCGGTATCCGAGGGGACTGCTCCGGTCTGAGCAAAATCGTTCCACTCCACCGTCGTATAGGCGAGTTGGCCATCACATTCGAGCTGCATCCGACCGAGGGCTCGTCCGACCAGATGCATTCTCGCTACGGTCCCCTGTTCGTACAGTTGGCAGTAGATTGCGGGTGGCGAGGCTCCACATTCAATTAATCGTCCGGCAATCCGCATCGTTTCTGCCGAAACCGCAGCAAACCGAAACCAACCAGTATCAGTGGCAATCGCGGCGAACAGCGCGGTCGCTGCGGCGGGGGTGATGGCAACCCCCAGAGCTTCCGCAAGCTGAAAGATCAGCGATCCAGTCGCTTCGCTCGTCACATCCTTAAATTCGGTCGCCCCCAGATCATCCGAGCTGACATGGTGATCGATGACGACTCGCTTCGCAGCGGAATCGCGCATCACCTTGCCGACATCTGAAAGCTGAGTCCACGAGCTGGTATCGACCACGATATGCACGTCAGCCTTGGCAACGTCTTCTGCAGAAATCCCAGAGCCCAGCTGTTGGGCTTTTCGAGTGGGATCAATGAAGTAGAGCGTCGGGGGTGTCGGCGAGGTATTCGCGATTTGAACGGTTTTGCCGAGTGATTCAAGAATACAGGCCAAGCCGATCTCGGAACCGATCGCATCCGCATCGGGACGGACGTGACTGGAAATCACAAACCGCTGGTTTGATTGAATGATCTGCCGCAGAGGTTCCCAGTGAATTTTCATCCAATGATTTTAAGTCCCCGCAAGTTCACTTGGCAAGCAGGAATCACCATCAACGGGATTCACAATTGCGTAAAGCGTCTGAAGCAACCCGCAGATTCGCTTCAGGCTGGGTCGATAAAAAGGCGAGGAAG
>JBIKZJ010000646.1:0-2756 GCA_044354755.1 Schlesneria sp.
CCAGCGAATTCAAGATATTGATCATGAGTTGCGGCATTTTTTGGTTTTCAATCGCGGCAATCAGTAACTGCTCACCTTCGGGGCTGGCCTCTTGTGCCAGGTGTTGTGCGGCGGCGGTGACGAGTTGATTGTCGGTGGTGAGGAGTGCTTCGCCACACAGCGGGCGAAATTTGGGGTGACGAAACTGTCGCAAGGCTTGCAGGACCTGGACTTTTTCAGGGTTATTCAGCATCCCATACTTCAGCACCATTTTATCGGCGACGGATTGGTCTCCCATCTGGGTCAATAGATTGATCACGGCAACGCGATCATTATTCGATTCGAATTGTTTCAGTAAAATCGGAATCGCTCGCGGATCTTTCGCTCGTGACAAGACTTGGGTGGTGATGCCATCCAGCGGTGGCGATTCGAGGGATTTCAACGCGAATTCAATCGACAGGGCTTCACTCTGCGGATCATTCCGTTGGGCCAACGTCTGAAACGCCTGGTCGCGGATCGCCTTGTCGGTCGATTTGAGGGCTCGTTCCAACAGATCAACCAATTGCGGATGCCCGACCTGAACGAGTGCTTTGAGCGATTCCAAATCCATTCCCGCAGGGGAATTCGTCACGAACTCGTACAAGGTTTCCGACCAGATTGGGCGCGGGTACTTGGCAAGGACCTGGACCATTTTTTTACGAGTCTCGGCCGGTTCGTTTTTGAGTAACGTCAAGAGGGCCTCGTGTGCGGTACCAAAACGTGATCCTGCCAGGCTTTCAATCGCGGTGGACGAAAGGGGTTCGGTATTTCGCCGTGCGTACAGGACCAGCTTTTCCACCGCTTGTGGCTCACCAAAATGACTTAACGACTGTAGGGCCGCCCTTTGAAGTTCCGGATCCTGATCCTCGACCCATTCGAAAATTTGCGGCAAATGGGCTACATCCAGACGCCCGCCTCCATAAGCGAGGGCTGCGGAACGGGAAAGTGGATTTCCTTCACGAATTTCTTTCAGCAGCTCGTCTCGGGGAAGTGCCAGATAGGCAGTCCGTAAAGCCGAACCGACGGCCTCGGCCGACGTTTTATGCACGCGCAGTTGGTTATTATTCGGGCGGATGAAATTTCCCATGCTACGTCCCTGCGGATCATCGCTCGCTGGAAATTCCGTGAGATGAAATTCGCGAATTGCGGTAGGGATCGAGGGAAACATCGGATTTTGATTCTGGTTTCCTGCATTATTACTGGTGGCCGTCTGCAGCCAATTCATGATTTGAGGGTCAGGAGGGCTGGCACCGTCGATCCAGCGCAGCACGACGCGAGCGAGTTTTTGCTCGACGAGCTTATCGAGTTCCTCGACCAGTGACCCGGCGTTGAAGTTGTTCAGCGATCCGCCAATCGTCAGGAGTGCCAGTGATTCTCGCGGACCAATCCGTTCAATTTCCAGGTTCAGTTGTGCCCGTTGCAATTCGTTCACGTTCAGCTCTTTGGTGGCGTCTCCCAGTTTCAGCTTGAGGCGACATTTGGGGACATTGGGGCCGGCGGTGACATCCGGATAAACCAGCCAAAGTCCGGTTTGTCCTCCAGCGGGCAACCTCCATTCCTTAGGAGGTTTCATCGTTGCGACCTGAAACTGTTGTCGATTGGCTTGAAACGACTGATTCAGCAGGGGCTGTGGCAGATCGTTGAGCTTGCGTTCCTCACCATCGATTTCCGCGATCACCTGATCACGAGAAATCACAAATGACTGTTTGGTGGGATTGGCCAGGATGAGATGTAACGCGAGATACCGAGTCTGGCCCTGTTGGGTGTACGCAAAGCCCAAATGAGCGATGTCGAGCATGGCTATCACGGATTGCGGTTGCCCGTCGGCTCCTGCGGGTCCCCCTTTTTTCAGCCGATCGACTTCGCTTTCGAGTTTACGAATTCGTTCGATGAGTTGCTTGAGTCCATCGGGATCCGTTGCGGCCTCGGCTTTCGCGGCGGCGGCTTTCGGTGGGGCATCTTGCGACAGTGCTGCCGGAATGGGTCCGATCCCGAGCACGGCAGCGGTGAGCATAGCCCACGAGATCACAGTCAAACGTGAACGAACAAAGTGCTGCGACATGACGACACCTCAAACTGCTGACGCCTCAAACTGTTGATACGATAGCGAGCCTCGTTACACCAGGACTGGCCCAACCGAGAGATCAATCCAAGTATGAAATTCCTGCCCTGGCTCCAAAATTCGCCAGCCAACATCGTGGCCTGCTGCGGATAAGTTTACCGCATTCGTCGGACATGTATACGGTTCAAGGCAGACGGCAGCCCGATTTGGTGGCGTGAAGGCGACGATTTCCCGGAAAATGGGTGGGCAAGTCAGCGTAATTTGCAAGCCGGCACTCTCGTCGACCACCAGGCAATCAAACTGAGGACCTTCGTATTCCAGGTCCGTGTAGACATCATCCAGTTTTAAAACGCTGAGATAGGCACCTTCACGCAAATCGTTCGATTCATCCAGATCGAGCCGCTTTCCGGTGGGGAGACAATTTTCTAATTCCCAACGTTTCCGGGCAGGGACTTCCACCAGACAATCTTCGTAGCGACTTGTCGGGTTGAGCGGAACTTTGAAGTAAGGATGGGTTCCTAACCCCCATGGGAGTGATTCGAGGCCAGGATTGGAGATCCGAAAGCGGGATCGAAGTCGCGCGTGGATCAATTCGTAGCTCACCTCGATCACAAAATCACTTGGCCATAACGAAAGTCGATCAGGTGCATCGAGACTCAGTTGAAACTGCCCCGTC
>JBIKZJ010000259.1:0-9082 GCA_044354755.1 Schlesneria sp.
GGAAAAAATGAAAGAACCGGATCGTCGAGACTCAGCTTTCCCTCGGCAATCGCCAGCCCGACTGCAGTCGAGGTGAAGCTTTTACTGAGGGAATAGAGCGAGTGTCGTGCTTCGGGATGATAAGGAGCCCACCAGCCTTCGGCGATCACCTGACCGTGCCGCAGCACCATGATGCTATTGAGCGAGTCAACCTCTTTATCAACCGCATCAATCAAGCCAAGAACTTCAGCCGAAGCAACCCCTTGTGATTCCGGGCTTTTTCGCGGTAACTCGGCCGCCTGGCTCATCGCCGCATTGAAGGTCATCAGGGCCATTATTAGTAAAGCTCGTTTCACAGCATACTCCAGCGTGAATCAGGGATAAACTTAAGGCGAATCGAATTTGTCGCAATCAGTCCGCACGCTTGGGGAGCGCCAGCACCAAGGCCGTTGTGGACCAACTGGCCGCTGCCATCGAAATGAACTGATCTTTTCCATGAGGATAACCAGATTCAAAGTACGTTTGAAAGGGCTTGCTACGCGAGACGACGTGCCACGAGCCATCTTCCTGTTGGGACGAGAGCAGAAAGCGCAAACCCCGGCGATAACGGATCGATTGGGGTTGAAGGTAGCCCGAATCCGACAGCGCGACCAGAGCCGTCCCCGTAGCGTACGCATCACTGGACATTTCTGCGGTCTGTCCCCAGCCACCATCCTGCCGCTGAGTCTCGAGCAACTCCATCGCAGCCTGCTCACGCTCACAACTCGACTTACTAATCAGTTGCAGGACCCGCAATCGAAAGACGCGATCTTCGGTGTCGGACGGAATGGCGGTATCGACCCATTGACGAACTCGATCGATTCGAGCCTCGATGCGCGATTGCTGTTCCGGGACCCCAAAAACTTTTAAAGCCCGTACCGCCACATACGTCGAAGTGAACAGGCTTTGCTCGCTGGGGGGGCGATTTGACTGCGGTTCCCAATACTCGCGATCCTGCTGGTACTGCAGAAAATATTCCGCCACGGCCGCAGTGGTCTCATCCCGCTTCCAGCCACCAAGATCCAGCGCCCACAGCGCATAGCCCGCGGTATCAACCTGCCCACCCTGCCCCAGTCCCTCGCGATAACGGTCTTTGTTCCGGGTGAGAAAGTCTGCGGTAAATTGGAGTTGCTGCTGCAAGTGATCCTGATCAATCACAAAACCTCGCGATTGAGCCGTGGTGAGTGCCATAACCGGCAGTCCCTGATTATGACAATTAAAACATTGCTTGCGTTGTGCCAGCGAGCCTTTCGCACCTTGTTCCAGCAGCGGCAAGGACTTGGTGATCGCTACGGTCAGTTCGTCGACTGTTGGCACCTCGTCCGCAGTGCCAACCCCTTGTCGCAGCAGCGATAGGACAATGATCACCGTCGTGATTCGCAGGGACATCATGAATTCCTCATTGAGATCGAAACGATCATTATTTGCCAATAGTCTATCCAACGCTAGCAAATGATGAAATCAAGAACACTCCCTGAGACCAAAACGCTCCACTGGGCTTGAAACGAGTCAGCCGTTGCAGCCATGATCATCAGCGGATTGGACCTTGCCAGATTGGACTGCGATCAGGAATCCGAGACCGGTTTTGGATTTTTCCGCGCCTGAAACGCTGCAGAGAAAAAACCGGCCGCATTGGCCACCTGCCAAACGACGAGTAACGGCAAAACCTGAACCCGCATCCAAAACGTTAATTTCCTGAGCGGACCAGGGAGCCACCGATACATTTGTGTATGGAGCTTTGCATCCTGTTGCAGGCTTTTTGGTATGACCTGCGCGTGCTTCCGATGATAGATCCAGGCAGCTTGCCCATAGCCGAAATGCTGCCGCCAGAAGGACCAAAGCGTCAGGTGGTGGGCATGTCCGATCACCGCCTGCGGCACGAATTGCAGCCGATATCCCAAATTGCGATAACAGGTACACAAGTCCCGGTCTTCACCTGCCGCCTTGCGATACGACGCGGCATCAAATCCATTCAACCGGTGAAAAATCGCGGCCGGCATCGCCATATTATTGGAAGCGAGTAACCGGGCATCCCCAGGATTCTGGTTGAAGAACGCATACACCATATCGATGATCAACTGGCTGGTTGAAGCACAGGCTTCCCGCGTCAGCAAATTGACCGTTCGCCCCCCCAGTAAATCGTTCGGTGCCTCTTCAGCCGCCCGTTCCAGCGCACACAACCAATCCGGTTCAGGCCGGCAATCATCATCGGTGAACGCCAAATGCCGACCGCGTGCTGCTGCGGCACCGGTATTTCTCGCTTGGGCGGGGCCGCCGTTTGCCTGCCGCAAAAGCCTCAGATTCAGCTTTTCTCGAAACGGAGCAACCACGGGTTCGAGCGATTCGGGGCTGCCATCATCAACGATGATAATCTCGAATCCCGATCGAGGGGCGATCAGCTGCGTCAGCGACTCGAGACAATTACCGAGTTGCTGACGCCGGGCAAACGTCGGAATAATCAACGAAAAACCGAGATCCTGATCACTCATGGCGAAACTTCTCACTCAAGCCGAAACTTCATTCGAGCGATTGACGCGCTGTTCTTCATAGTAGGAACGTTCGGTGTTGATGTCCCACAAATCGTGCTTGGCACCGAAAAGGTTCTGGGCCGCGTACAGTCCACAGAGCATCGAGTGATCCTGATTGTTGTAGCGGTGCATCCCGTTACGACCAATCGTTTGCAGGTTTTTAAAATGGGATAGATATTCCCGCAAGACATTCAAATGGCCTTGATACTCGCCGTCGTAAACGGGATAGGCCTTCAAGGCACGGATGACACACCCGTCTTCCACATCAGCAGTCCGAGCCAGACTGAGGTTCTCGATTTCTTGGGCGGCCAGTTGAATCAATTCGGCATCGGGAAGTTCCCAGATGTCGTCCCCCTCCGAACAGAAGTATTCCATGCCGAGGCACGTTTTGGACGAGTCGGGAACAAGGTCTGGTGACCAATTCTTAAAGTTTTGAATTCGACCGACGCGGGCTTGGGAATCGTGAACATACACCCAGTTGTCCGGAAATAAGTCGGGCTGATTAATCACGATGGCCACGACAAGAAAATCGCGATACTTAAGCCCGCGAGCGGCGCTCAAAACGGCAGGAGGAGCAGGGGGATCCAGTGATTCAATCAACTGATTCAATGGAACGCTGCTGATGTACTGATCAATCGGGATTTCGCGAACGGAATCATCGCGTCCGACCGAGATTGAAGTGATGACACCGTCCTGATGACGTACCCCACGAACCGGCGTTCGCAATTCGACATCGCCCCCCAATTCCTTGACTCGCGTTTCACAACACTCCCACATCTGCCCGGGCCCAAAGCGGGGGTAATCAAATTCTTCGATTAACGATTTCACATCGTTGCTCCCGAAAAGCGCCTGCTTGACGGCCGAGATGAGTGATAGCCCCTTAATCCGCTGGGCAGCCCATTCCGCCCGAATTTCCGTACAAGGGATCCCCCAGACCTTTTCGGTGTAGGTCTTAAAAAACGTCCGATAGAGCCGCCAACCGAAACGATTGACAACCCATTGCTCAAACGATTGTTCGGGCTTGATCTGTCGGATTTGCGAGTAGCCATAACTGAGGACAATCCGGGCGCTCTCCCACAACCCGAGATTGCCGATCACATTTTTCAGGGAAAGGGGATAATTAAAAAACTTGTGGTTGAAGTAGATTCGCGACAACCGGGGTCGACGGAGAAATTCCTCTCCCAGCAGTTCTCGCCAAATCTGTTGAACCTCTTCAGCCTTCGTGTAAAAACGATGGCCCCCAATATCAAAGCGGTACCCACGATACTCTTCGGTCCGTGAAAGCCCCCCGACCCGCGTACCCGCTTCGAGAACGAGTGGCTTTATACCCCGTTTGGCCAACTCATGCGCGGCCGTCAATCCAGCAGGACCGGCACCGCCGACCACCGTCTGGGGAATAGAATTCGTCACTCGATACCTTTTAAAAAACGAAAAGGGGGAACTTCATGCGGAGCAGTCACTGCGCAGCCACAAAGCAGCGATTACACAGTTATTGGACAGGCGAAGAGTTTTCACTGATGCGGTCCTGCGGCAAAAACGCGGACGCCCAGTGCTGAGCCAAGACCCCTGCAAACGCGACACCGGAATAAAAATGACTGAACCAGTGCCAAGGAATAATCGCCAAGGCGAACAAGATCCCTTTTTCGCGTCGAAACCAATTGATCACGGGAAAGTCGAGCACCAGCAACGTTAGCATCAGCACAGCAGCCACCCATAACATCGGCAGCCAAACAACAGAAAGCACCGCGAACAGGACAATTAAACCACTCAGGGCCACACGTGCCCGACACCAGTGATTCAAATTTAAAGCGTTTTTCATTTCCCCGTACTTCAAAAGTAGCTGACTCCAGGGGATCGCTCGCTGAAAGACATCCGTCCGAAACAATGAGCGACAACCCCAGCGTTTCAGATGTTTGACCTGTAGATCCGGGCAGACCAGAATTTTGTGCCCGGCAGCGTAGAGACGATAGCCAAGTTCAATATCTTCGATGCTGGGCCGTGCGTAACTTTCATCAAATCCACCCTGCTCGAGAAACAGACTGCGGCGAATGGCACCACAGGCCCCCCAAAAGGTAAAACCTTCTGCCGAAGATTGTTGATGAGTATAGTGGTGCAGCAGATTCTTGTACTGGGACAACAGATTTGCCGCACCCGGAGCATCATCGTAAGAACCGATCAATGCATCCACATCTGTTTCGCTGGCAATCTTGCTTTTGAGAATGGCGATCGCATCAGCAGGAATTGTCACATCGGCATCGACGAAGAAAATCCAATCCCCTTTCGCCGCCTGCACCCCCAGATTTCGAGCGACCGCCGGACCCTGCTGGCGCCCCGTGTGCAGCAGCCGAATCCGCGCATGTTGGGCAACTTGACAGGAACGATCAGTACTGCCATCGTCAACAATGATAATCTCATCCGGTGCAGGGTCTGCCGCCAGCAAGCTCTTCAGGCAGCTTTCGAATGCAACTCCACCATTGAAGACGGGAACAACGATCGAAACGGTGTTACCGTGCAAACTTTGGTTTGTTCGTGGAAAAATAGTTACCCACCCCTTATGTCCAACGAACTATGTATCGAGAGCCGGTGAATCACAGAATCTCTTCACTGTCGACGAATTTAGGCCATATTCGATCGAAAATGGAATTCAATGGCAAGACTCTAACGAGATTGATTGGTGTTTTCAAATCAGAAATTTTTTCCGACTTATGTTTGCAAAAATGAAATTTTTTCGCCGCAGCGGGCCGCTGAAAAACGTCCATCGCATCGATTCAGTGCTTGTTAGACCGGCTTTCCGTTAACGCAAAAGAACAATTTATTCATTATCTTTCAACAAAAAACCGAATGAAAAACAATACGAATTTCGCTGAGGAAGCCTCACGGCCTCGCTGGTTTCAGGTTTCGGCACTCCTGGCATGCTGGTCTGTGCTCATTTGGTTCCACTGGTCCAATGACGGACTTTGGTTTCAGGGAGATGCCCCCCGACACGCGATTACGGGCCTGTTTTGGCGAGATTTACTCGTCAGTGGCTGCTCGCAGCCACTGACATTCACCCGCGAGTATTACGCGCGGTACCCCACAATTTGCCCGAATATGTATCCTCCCGTGTTCTATTTGCTCGAGGCTGCCGCATTTTGGCTGTGTGGGCCATATCCCGCAGCGGCGAAGGGTGTCGTCTTGCTGTGCTCACTGGGGGCGGGGTTCTACCTTTTGGCCTGGCTCCGACGATGGATTGAACCCGCCGCAGGAATCGCTGCGGGATTGCTACTACTGACCCCTGGTGTCATCACCTGGTCGAACGCGATTATGCCGAACATTCCGGCGGTGATGTTTGCCATGGGGGGGCTCTTTCACGTCTTAAAATCCTTCGAGGCAACAGACCAGCGAGAATCCCAGCGGCAATTGCTGATAGGCTGCCTCATGGCGGTGCTTGGAATTCTGACCCACCCCTTAGTCGCTGTTGTCGTCTTGGTGGGGGCAACCTGGATGCTGGTGCTGGGCCGCTGGAGGATCCTAGTCCGACCGAGCACGCTGGCCATAGCGGGCCTTGCCGCACTGCTCTTAATTCCCGTTTTTGCGATGCTTTATCGCTGGTCGCCGAACCAGTTCGCGCAGCTTACGCGGCAGCCGATCGATTTCGAGGCGAAACCAGCCTCGTTTCACTACCTGAACAACATGAAATACTACGCACGTGAGCTGATCATCCCCCTGACCGGAATTCCGGTATTGGTTGGTGCCTCCGCAGGCCTGATCATCGGACTGATCCGCCGACGCCACCGCATGGTGACAATCCTGCTCGCGATCTGGGTGGCGGTCCCCTTCCTCGTGCTGTCACTGCTGTGGGCGAAAGACAATCGGTATCTGCTGATCGCCTGCCCTCCCCTGACCGGCCTGATCGCCATCGCCCTGATCGGCGTTACAGATTTTTTGGCTCGCATCATCCCAATCCTGTCACCCAACGCCAAAACACCCCTGCCAGCGGAGACCATCAATCCGTTACTCGCGGAATCAGTTCGGTTACCCGAGAATTCCAAGGAAGAGAAACTGACCATTCTCGCTACAGATTCACGCTTCACCCGATCAAAACCATGGCAAATGGCGTTTTCCCTGTTGCTTGGCACGTTTGCGGTGATCAATCTCCTCTGCGACCCGCGCGTACCGACACCATCCGTCCGATCCTTGAAGGACTGCACGGTCTATCTTGAGCAAATCGCCCCTTGCGAGCCGGTGCTTTACCACGGCCGGATGCAAGGAGTTTACACCTTTCACCTCAGCGCCCGGGACCCCGGATATCAACGTCAAATGGTGACGCTGCGAAAGCTGTTTGGCGAAGGAAAACAACCCGCTCCCGATGTGCAGACCATGCGAGACATCATCTTAGCGGCCGGCCCCCGCTGGCTGGTGGTGGAAACCCCCATCACCCAGCTCGATTTCACACTTCCCCACAATTTACGCGAATTCCTAAAGTCCGCCGACGTCGAATTGGTACACCGCTTTCCCCAACCCGCAGATCATTTGAAACAACTGGACGTTTACCGCATCGTGAGTCATTTCAAACAAGACGCGAACCAAGCCGATTGTTTCGACCTCCCCCAAGAGATTTTTGGAAAAGTGGTCGATCCGATCCGGCGGAAGTCATCTAATTTCACAACCCGATGACATAATTCGGGTTACCTGCCTTGGGCCGAGAGCGGCAACAGAAAACCGGATCGAAAACGATCACGAGCTCAGGTTGACCCGAAAACTCCTGATAATTCACTTTGTTGATACGAGAAATTGTTGTTGAAATCCGTCCCGCTGCTCGTTGTCCTGCCTGCGGTTTGCTGATTAGTGACAATAGAAATCACGTGATATTATCTGTCGTTCACGAAATTTTTTGATGTTTTCAATTTATGAGTGATGTTTCCCATGGATTGAATGAGAATCGCGACAATCAGATTGCAGGAAATCGCGCCGAGTCCCATTCCGCCTATCAATCAAAAAATGGTTATGCAAAAGCTCCTGACGCAACGGGAATCTCGGTCTTACCCGGAAATCGAAGTGGAACTTGGGCATCGCCTGCTCCCGAGATCAAGCAACCCAGAAGCGGGGAGTTGGTCGCAATTCAATCGCATCCGTGCATTCATGCCAAACCGACTTTCGCGGAATCAAGTTCATCGGTAACAAAAGGCTGGCGATCTCTTTTTGTTAGGCAATCATCCCTACGGGGCGACACATTACGGGGCGATACATTACGGGGCGATACAAAAATCGTTCCCATCGATCTTCAAGGCATTACCGACGTCACCGAAAATGGCGTGATTTCACTCTGATGAATTTCATAAGCAACTGTAAAACGTGCCGGTTGAAGCAATTCTGGTTTTTGAGACTTACAAGTCGAGGTCAATTTCATGAGTTCCACATCCTCCCCGTTTTCGGTCGTCGAGTCCGTCAGCAAACTCTTCGAACGAGGCAAACAAAAATTCAATGAACTGACCCTGAATCAGATCGACACCTTTCATTTTGATATTGTTCAAGGATGCCAGCTGCGCTGCATTGGTTGCCCGAATTCCATACTACTCCCCAAAATCGACCATATCACCGCCGAGAAGTTCGCCCAATGTCTTGCAAACGTTGATGTGGATCGCGTCGACGTTTTCCGGCTGTTTAATTTCGGCGAGCCCTTCCTTCACCCCGATCTTGGCGGCCTACTGAACGTTCTCAAGCAACAGAAGTGGCAGGCGAACAAAGTCGAATTTTCCACCAACGCCATGATTTTCGACGAAAAAAAGGTACGAGACATCATGAGCTCGGGTATGGTGACACACTTTTATGTGAGCTGCGATGGCGATGGCACACCAGCGGAATTCGAGCGTCTGCGTCCCCCAGCCAAATGGGATAAGCTGATTCACTTCCTGGAAGAAGTCAGGCGTATCAAGCAAGAGCTAGGATCCCCGATTGAATTGAAGACACGGAATATCTGAATGACCGAGGATGGGAGGGCTCGTTGGCTGAGCGTCTTAGGTGCACGTGGCTGGGAGCCAGAATTTCGAGAATGGAATATCCTTCCCGGTTCAAGCGGTGAACCCTGGGATCGTCCCCCGATTGTCACCAACAAAGTTTGCTGGCAAATGTCGGGGGTCAACTTGTTTGTCGACTGCCATGGTGATGTGATTCCGTGCTGTGCCTACCCGGATCTCCCCCCCATGGGCAACTTGCTGACAGAAAAATTCAGTGATGTTCATCGCGGAGCGCTGCGGAAAAAAATGCTGAATTTCTTAAAAACAGACCGCGTCAACGACAAAATCTGTGGCAATTGTGAATGCTGATTCGGCCAGGATGTGACCGAAAGACTGCCGATTCCGGAATTTTGATTCCCTTTCGATCCCCCCGCGTGGAGTCTGGTTTGTGTTTTCTCACTCGTTTTTAGGAGGCTGTCGATTTCGAGACTGGATTCATATCCTGCGGGACAATCGTTTTCGTGTGGATGCATCGCGACGATGGAACGCGCTTTTAGTAACGACCGAAACGATTTCCACCTCGATCCTCAGTCGCTTTGA
>JBIKZJ010000667.1:0-2749 GCA_044354755.1 Schlesneria sp.
TCCCAACGAGAGGTTCAATCGTCTTCATCCAAGGTAGGAGCCGTATGCGGTAATTCTGCACGTACGGATCTGTGCGGGGGGCGGTCAGTAATGGCCGTTCCTACCGCGATACTCATAAACACGCTACCGCGATACTCATAAACACGCTACCGCGATACTCATAAACACGCTACCGCGATACTCATAAACACGCTACCGCGATACTCATAAACACGCTTCACGACCGTTCTTGACGTTGGCTGAATCTAATTGTATCGTGATTCAACGAATGCCGAACAAGGCATTCAACACGGACGGCGAGTACGCCGCCAGTTAATTTTAACGTTCGGACACAGGAGGTAGTCAAACGTGCCATCGGTCTACCTAGAAACGTCCGTATTTGGCTACTTGGCGTCTCGTCCAGGATCCAATGTTGTCTTTGCAGCAAATCAAATCTTGACGTTGCAATGGTGGGACGATCATCGAGCAAAGTTCGAGTTGTTTATTTCGCAGGCAGTCATCGATGAATGCTCGGCAGGCGATCCGGTTGCAGCCAGCGAGCGCCTTGTTTTTGTGGATGGCATCCCTGTTCTTGCGATAACGTCGGAAACGCAGAACTTGGCTCAAGACTTATTGCGGAGAGTTGGCCTGCCACCGAAAGCCGCCATTGATGCCGTCCATATTGCGACCGCCGCGCAAAACGAGATCGATTATTTGCTGACATGGAATTGTAAGCACATTGCCAATCCATCGTTTCGCCGTAAAATCGAAGAAGTCCTTGCTGATCAGGGTTTGGCATCGCCTGTCATCTGCACACCCCAGGAGTTGATCAATGTTTGATGATCCCATTGTTGCCGAAATCAGGAAATTCCGAGAGGACTACGCGGCTTCATTAGGCTACGATCTCGGAAAGATCGTGGCTGACTTGCAATCTCGTCAAGGTAAAGACGGTCGACAAGTCGTCGATCGTACAGCACAAAAGAAGTCCGAACAAAGCGATCAACGCGAGCGGGTTACCGCCCCGTTACCTTGAATGTTCGGCAGGAAGTAGTTTTCCATCTCCAATCGAACTCAGCATCTATGGACTTCGACAGCGATTCAATGAATAGACGACCATTGTCTTGCCGGAATTCCTATTGCATTGTGCTGCCCGCTGAAACAGGTTGCACTCGTCAAACTCCGAAACTGCTGTAGAATGCGTTGAGATTTGACAGTTTTCAGTCCCGTAGAGAATCGAAGGAACCACACGATGTCTGTGACTGCCGACGAGATCGTGACTGCCGCTATTCAACTTCCCGAATCCGATCGACTGGCAATCGTGAGCCGTCTCCTCGAGACGATGGGTGAGGAAGATATTCTGCAAAGCGTCGATGACGCCGATTTCATCGCAGAGATGCGCGGACGCCGCGACGATCCCACAGGCGCTGTTGAATGGTCGCAACTGCGTGACGAGGACTGACGCCGATGGAATTGGTACGATTTCATCGACTGGCCATGCACGAGTATCGGTCATGTTCGGAAAAGGGGATAAGTCCAATTAACGCCGAAAAGTACAAGTTTAACAGACGATCTCGTTTCCAAAATCCGATTTAACGCAATAAAATAGCCGAATAAACCGGTCAACGCGAGGCGAGTACGTCCGCGTTACCTTTAACTTTCGGCGATTCGAAGTGAATCATCATGAGTCGAATCTACATTGAAACAACAATTCCGAGTTTCTATTACGAAGTCCGTACCGATGCAACGATGGTTGCTCGCCGCCAATGGACGCGTGAATGGTTCGATAGGTCGATTTTGTCCGACGAGATTGTCACCTCTGCAGCCGTCTTGGACGAATTGGAACGCGGTACGTTCCCTGGTCGTGCCGACGCGATTTTGCTGGTACAAAAGATTACGCCGCTTCAAATCACTGAAGACGTCCGCCAGATTGTTCTCGAGTACATCGACCGGAAATTGATGCCCGCAGATCCATCGGGAGACGCGTTACATCTGGCGATCGCGTCATTTTACGGCTGTGAGTTCCTGGCAACATGGAATTGCAAGCACTTGGCAAATGCGAACAAATTTGGTGCAATCGCTCGGGTTAATGGTAAACTGGGTCTCGCGGTGCCAGCGTTGGTAACGCCGCTCGAACTCATAGGAACTGGTGACGAGAATGAATGATCCACTGATTGATGAAATTCGTCGCGCCCGACGTGAGATTTCGGACGAGATTGGCCCCGGTTTGGTTGGCCTTGTCGAGCACTACGCAGAAATCGAACGGCATTTTTTGAAGCCGGCCCTGACGGCCAAAGCGCACAAATCCAATCGAGTCAATAAACTCACCGAACAAGACGGTCCAGCGGACAGGAATACCGTCCGCTGACCTTTAACGTTCGGCGGGATATGATGTCGTGATGGACAAGGTATAGATCGAAACTTCAATTGTCAGTCATGCCGCAGCAAGGCCCAGCCGAGATGTTACGGTTGCTGGCTTGCAGCAGCAGGCTCGGGATTGGTGGGCGAATGAACGCCATAAATTTGAATTGGTCACCTCTCAATTGACTCTTGACGAATCGGCCGATGGTGACCCAGCGGCAGCGGCCGACCGACTAAAAATGCTTCAAGGTTTGCCGCTTGTGGATATTAATTCTGATGTAGAAGCATTGGCGGCACGCTTGATTCAGGCTCATACGATGCCAGAAAACGCCGCAGCCGATGCCATTCACGTTGCCGCAGCCGCTCTTGGTGGTGTAGACTACCTCCTGACTTTAAATTGCAAGTATATTGC
>JBIKZJ010000260.1:0-9053 GCA_044354755.1 Schlesneria sp.
CAGCGGGGTCGCGGTTTCGATGATGGTGATTGATGCGGTGGATGGCTATGTCCATGCTCCCCGTCGGCGATCCCTCGCCACCGCCGATGTCGAGAAACTCGCCGAACTAGCCCGAAAGTTTCGGGTGGCGGTTGTCCTGGCGGCGAATGTGTTGCCGGCGGCCATGTTGCGCGCGAATCGACCACGGGGAATGGCGGGGATCGACGCCCTGTCGACGGTGGCGCGATCGGTCTGGATGATCGTGCGCGACCTGGATGTCGCCAACGGACGAAGGTTGGTCCCCATCAAAAAGACGCGCTACATGAATCCCCATGGGTTTGCGTATGGACTGTCTCAGGGGAAAATCGTCTGGGATGAAGCACCGGACGGGATCCAGGGTGAGGAGTTTTTACGGCAGGCGATCATGGCCCCGAAAGATCCTCTGGCGCGAGAGCAGCAATTCGAAAATGACCGTGCCGCGAACTGGCTGCATGCACGACTGCGCAGCGGCAAGGTGGCTGCATTCGAGGTTCAAGCCGAGGCGGCCGAGAACGAGATCGGTGAAGCGTTACTGCGAAGAGCGTTTCGGAGCTTGGGCTGTCAGACGAACAAAGTGCAGGAAAAAGGGGAGAAAGTTCGCTGGTACTGGCGATTGCCGGACGAAGTTTTTTTTAATTGTCGCGTGGGGCCTGGTACCCGTTCACAAGGGAGAAAAGACTCAACGAGCGAAAATCGTTCGTGAAATGCGAAAATGACAGTTTTTCAGCGTGAGGTGGCTTGGTCACGGGACTTTGATCGTTTTGAGCTCGCCTCCAGCAGATTCGGATCCTCATTCTTGGACAGATTCGGACAGAAAATCAATCAGGAAATTTGGCTGGATGAGAACTGGAAAATCTTCGGATTCGCTGGGTGGCTTATGTTGGGTTGTACTGAAATATTTCAAACGGGTTGGTTTTGAACGGTTGTTTGGTTCCCGACGGAGCCTCATCACGCGGGAGCGATGATGGCTACGTTGGGACGCCGCAAGCGGCTTTCATAAGACGAAAGTTGTTAACGATCGGGGTAGGAAGGACTGATTACATTCAGTTCCCCCTCCTTCCGAACCGTACGTGGGGTTCTTCCGCATACGGCTCTTTGGTCAGTGGGGTTCCTCTGGGGGGACGGAAATGGGACGTGATTTGGCGGACTGCTGGCCGTCGGAGGGAAATTGAGGGATACCTTGCTGCCAGCGCCAGGGGATGACGACCAACGTGATGTGATCATGTGGGCGACTTTCTGAATTGGACGCCGAGCGAGTAGAGCGCAAGGGGACGGCGACCAAATCGACATGATGCTGCATCACGATCAACCGCTTTTTCGCAGATTCCGCTTCAGTTAATTCGCAGATTCCGCGTCAATTAAACAGGAAATGACAGATGTCACCATCTTGCATGATGTAGCCTTTGCCTTCGACTCGCAGTTTGCCTGCTGAACGGATTTCTTTTTCGCTCTTGTAGGTTTCCAGGTCGCTGAGGCTATAAACTTCGACGCGGATAAAGCCCTTTTCAAAGTCGGTATGAATGACACCCGCTGCCTGAGGGGCGGTGGCACCGATCGGAATCGTCCAGGCCCGAACTTCCATTTCCCCGGCGGTGAAATAACTCTGTAACCCGAGCACTCGATAGGCTTCACGGGCGAGGGCGGCGAGTGAGGGTTCGGCTAAACCGGCACCGGCGAGCATTTCGGCGCGGTCCGCTTCGTCGAGCTCCGCAATTTCCGCTTCGAGTTTTGCACAGACCGGGACGACCGAGGCACCGACTTTGCTGGCGAAATCGCGTACCTGCTGGACCAGTTTCCCTTTTCCCTCCAGGTCGTTTTCATCGACGTTGGCGACATAGAGAATCGGTTTCGCGGTCATCAGGCCATAGCTGGCGACCACTTTGGCTTCGTTTTCGTCAAATTCCATTTTGCGAAGGGGTTGGTCGGTGGTCAGATGAGCCAGACACTTTTTGATCACATCGACTCGCATTTTGGCGTCTTTGTCGCCGCTTTTGGCGGTCCGTTCGGCCTTCGACAGCGAGTTTTCGAGCGTCTGGATATCGGCCAGCATCAACTCGATTTCGATCGTTTCGATGTCCGAAACCGGGTTGACGGTGCCGGAAACGTGAATGACATCGGGATCCTCGAAACAGCGGACTACCTGCAGGATGGCATCGACTTCACGGATATGGGTCAGAAATTTGTTTCCCAAACCCTGTCCTTCGCTGGCCCCTTTGACGATGCCGGCGATATCGACCAGCTTCAAAGCGGCTGGAACCAGCTTCTTCGGGACGATGAACTGACTGATCCGTCGCAAGCGATCGTCCGGGACACTGACGACCCCTTCGTTCGGTTCGATCGTACAAAAGGGATAATTGGCACTCTGCGCCGCTTTGGACATGGTGAGTGCATTAAACAGAGTACTTTTGCCCACATTGGGCAAGCCGACGATTCCAGCTTCCATGATACCCCGACAACCTTTGCGAGAATTGAAACAGACGAGAAGGCCTCGTCACCAACGATTTCGACGATTCGATCCGACTACTCTAACGGATTTCACCGCGGCGATTGATATCAAACTCCCCGATTAAAGTCACGCAGGTCAAAAGATCTGCATCCCTCGTCACAATCCCTGGCATCACGGGTGGAAGCGTTTTTGACCCTGCAGGCCGGTTTTGAGCGAAAAATCAGCGGGAGGATTCCCCTTTCAGTACAAGCGTCGCGGTGATCAAGCGGTGATCGGATCCATTCGAGGTTCCGACCTGACAGGCACGGACCAGCCAGTCTTGCGAACAGAGAATATGATCGATGCGCGCCCAGGGGGTTTGATCGGGCCAAAGCCGATTTCCCTGGCAGGGGATCGTATAGCCATAGCCGAGACCGGCCGAGTCATAACTGCTTTTCAGATCCCCCCAATGCTTCCGGAACAGTTTGCTGGAGGTCGGGACGTTGAAGTCGCCGCAAACAATCAGCGGGCTACTGGTCCGAACCGAATTCACCGCGACGCGAATGGCGTTCGATTCGAGATGCCGTTCCGCCACCAGATCCTCGAGTTCTTGGGCTCCGCGTCCATTCCGGAGTGTTTCCAGATTCAGTTGCTTTAGGCCGACGCGAGCGGTCATTTGATGAATGTTTCCCAGCGTGATTGGGCCGGCAGGCGTTTCGATCTGAGCCAGTATCCCCGCCAGCCGGCCGCCAAACTGACTCACCTCGCAATCGGACAGGAGCGAAACCCGATATCGGGAGGCGACCCAGTACTGACCATGATGCACCGAATGCCAGTCACGAAATTGCGGATCGTTGAGCCAGTCGTGATCTCCAAACGCTTCTTGCAGCACCACCACATCCGGTTTGAGGGTCTGGATCTCGGCGATGATTTTTCCAAAATCGGGCTGGAACGACTGCACGTTGCAACTGACGATTTTGAGGACCATTTCCCCTTCGGTGATGGGGGCCCCGTTCAGCCAAAGATCGAGCGGTAGGGAAAGTCCCATGATGGGAACGAGCACGATCCCAGCGGAAACCAGATTCATGCCGAGCGAATACCGATGCCAGATCAGCGAGGCGAGCAGCAAGATCAACGTTGGGATCAAGAGCGGAGCCCGTGGTGAATAGGTCAGTACCGTCCCCACCCACCAGGTTTCCGAAACCAGATACAGTAGATAATTCACCAGACAGAGCGCAAGGAGATTGAGGCAGGACAAACCGATCACCAATTTGGCGGCGAAGGGGGTACGTGGCATCGGAGCGGCTGGTTTTTGCGTCATCAAAAACTCGAAAAGGAAGATCTACCAGTGGAAAGGGGGGCAAGGGGAGGAGTTTCCATGGGGACGGCCATCAGCTCAGCCCCATGATTTTGATCAGCGTCATTACCGGATCGAGGGAAATTCGGGTAAAATCTCCAGTCAAAATAGCCTTCCCACCCCCGCAGCGGCTAGCCTGTTTCCGGTGGCAACGGGCTGATCGTCAGGGATTTTTGTGGAGATTGCGATCTGGATCGATCCGTTTGACCAGGCAATCTGACCTAGAAGCTGGCAAAATCATCGCTGGTTCTGGTTTTGTGGGGATGCTGGGGAACTTTTTTCGCTCGTTTAACGTCTCTCTTGTAACGAATTGTGAAACATACAACGGACCAATCGCTGATTGAGGCTTGTCTGGCGGGTCGACGCGAGGCTTTCGGGCAACTTGTCGAACGATATCAGCATCGCTTGTTTCATTCTTTGGTTCATTTGCTTGGTTCCACGGAAGATGCACAGGATGCGGCGCAGGATGCCTTGATTCTGGCTTTTGAAAAACTGGGGACATTCCGCGGCGAATCGCAGTTTTATTCGTGGTTGTTCCGGATCGCTTATAACTCGGCTGTCAGTTCCAAGCGAAAGCCAGGCAGTTCGAAACGAAAGACGGGACCGATGTCTGTTTCCCTGGAAGCCAGACGCGATGCCAGCGGGCTTGAGCCAGCGGATCTGAATCCGTCGACTGAACCTTCGTTTGGACTGGAGGTGTCGGATCGGCAACGTCTGGTTCAGCAAGCGTTGGGGGAACTTTCCGAGGAATTTCGCGCGGCCATCGTTTTAAAAGAAATCGAGCAAATGAGTTACGAAGAAATTGCCGAGGTGGTTGGCATCCCGCTGGGGACCGTCCGCAGCCGGATCCATCGTGCTCGAATGGAGTTACGTCAAAAATTAGCGGCTTTCATCGAGGCAGAAGTGATTTAGGCGGCTGTTTACATTTCACAGTTAAGCCACGGTTTACAGAGTATTGTTTTTTGTCGGTTCATTGTGGGTTGAGAAGTAAGAAGTCTGCCGGTGATGGCAGCAGGAAGAAGCCCGTATGACGAACCACCTGGTTCCCGAAGACCTGATTTCGGCCTATTTTGATGGTGAAGTGACCGCAGACGAGCGTCGTGAGGTGGAAGAATTGCTAGAATCGTCGGCCGAATTTCGTCAGCAGTTGGATGAAACCGCCAAGCTCTCGGGATTGTTGCACTCGTTCCCGCGCGAGGCGGCCCCGGCGGGTCTGGTTTCTCAGGTTCAGCAGACTGTCGAGGGGTTGGCTTCGCCACGATCCAGGCTGGCTCCTTCCCCGGCAACACCACGAGCCCCCTCAAGAACTTGGCGGCGGGAATGGACGGCGTTCGGTGTTGGCATCCTGGCGACGATGGCTTCGCTGCTGCTGGTTGTCTCGCTGCAGTCGACAAATTCGACAAGGTCGAACGAAGGTCTGGTGCTCGATTCGCCTGACTCCGGTTCGGGGAGCCGCGCGTCTAGGGGTTCTGAGCGAGGGCTTGCGCGTGCTGTCCCGGCCCCGATCCTTGCCGAGGCCCGTGATGCAGAGGCCCGTGATGAGGGTTCCGAGCCAATAGACAAAATCATGGGGGGGATGCGCGGTTCGAGGGGAGCCGATGCGATGAAAGCCGATGGGATGAAAGCCGATGCGATGGGGGGCGATGCGATGGGGGGCGGCAGCGGACGCAGCAGAGGCGATAACAGCGATTACAGCCCAGCTACGGCCGCTAGCCGGTTTACTGGATCGGACAAAGCGAAATTGAGTAAGCAAGAGCACTCGACTAGCAACGCCGATGTCTCACAATATGCGTCAGACGAAGACCTACCTTCCCTCGCAAATCGATCGCGAGACGAAAATAGTGGTATGGTAAGTAACGGTAGGGTCTCGTTGCATACCCAATCACAAAGTGAATTTCTGGAATCCTTGAACAATGGGGATGTGATCGTTCCCCGGATTGCGGACCCGACGAATACGGTGGCTGTGGTCGATTTCATCGTGGTCGATATCGTGCGGAGTGCTGACGAGTTGAAGGTTCTGCTCCAGAAACATTCGTTTCAACAACTGGAAACCGACGACGACCGAACATTCGCAAAATCGCAACTCAATCCGGGGGCAAACGAATTGGGAGACCAGAAGGGGGACCGTACCGACGACCTGCAGGTGGTTTTCGTGCGGGCACCGGGGGATCAATTGGCCGCCGCAATCGATGAATTGATGAAGAATCACCCAGACCTTTACCGCAATTGGGCACCGCAGTTACCGATCGAGCTTCCACAGAACCTGGCGTTTGCCGGAACCGAGCCACTGAAAAGGGGGACGGAACCGATGAATGCTGCCGAGGGAGAGAATGGCTCTGATCCCGGTGGGGCTCAGGAAGAATCGAACGCGGCACTGGCCGAAGCCGAGCTGGCGGTCGGTACACTTTTGGCGAGAAACAGTGCGGTGAACTCGACGGGCGAATCGTTTTTTGGAAGGGAGTCTCCCGGCGTGGCGGCAGATTCCTCGGAGCTACCCACCGGTCCTGGTGAAGCCAAGCGAGCGGCTGTCATGCAGCCCGAGGCTGGCGCGAGTCCCCTAGCCATAGATCCTAATCGAAGGGCTCTGCGGGTCAATCAGAATGGACAGGGTTATTTTCGTGTTTCTGTTCAGAACCAGTCACCGATTCCGCTCGCCGCACAGTTGACTTCCCCCGGTCCCAACGATGCGGCTCCGATCACGATCTTGCCGGCCCCCCCTGCAAACTCGTTGCTGGGGACCAAATCGATTCGAAAGAAGAATGCGGTCGCTCTACAGGACTCGCGGAACTTGCGATTCGTTAAGATGCTGATTGTCTTGAAGTCTGAGTCCTCTGCGGCGGCACTGGTTCCGTGACTTCGACAATGGTCTCTTGACGGTCTCTTGATGGTGGTGGTTTTGAACCCAATGAATAAAGCTTTTATTCGCGAGCCAGACGAAGTCGCCAGCCGCTGTCCTCGTTGCCAATCGCGGGGACAGCCGGTTGGCCCGCAGACCTTGAAGGCACAACTCGTCCCCGAGCTGCGTCGAAAACTGGCCGAATCGGCCAGTTTCTGTCCCGAGAGTCAATGTGACGTCGTTTACTTTGATGACTTTTCCGGTACGGTGCTCCGTTCCAGCTTTGACCATCCGATTCCGATGAAAGACCTGGAAGCACCGCTTTGCAGCTGCTTTGGTTTGACGCGAGACGACATTGAAACCGATATCGCGGAAGGGACAGTCGTCCGTACTAAAGGGGCGATTCTGAGGGCGAAGTCGGACGAAGCTCGCTGCAAATCCATGGCCCCGAATGGCCGCTCGTGTCTGACGGAAGTCCAGGGTTATTTTCTGCGATGCCAGCAACGACGGCCGGGTTAATGGCCGGGTAGCTCGCGATCCGGTCCCTCGTGATCCTTTCCCCTCGCCAGCCGATTCTGACGCCCAAGCGAGAGTGCAGGCGAGAGTACAGGTGGAAGTATAACCGGGAGTGCAGCCGAAGCGTTCGCAAAAGACAGCTTACAGAAAACTTTTTATTTGCTGGGGAGACGAACGATCCCGTCCCAGTTAGCGGGGGCGGTGCGGTTGTTCAGTACGATCTGCTGCATGAGAAAATCCTGGGCTCGATCGCTGGGGGGAAGCTCGTGCAGATGCCGATAGGCTTGGTCCCAGTTCCCGGCAATGAAGCTGTCGACACCATTTTCGTAGCTTTGAATGTGGGCATCGGTCAGTTCTGTGAAGTCACTGACGGGTGGTAACAGTTCGCTGACAATCACCGGGGTCTCCATCCCAAAAGGTAATAGTTTCGCCAGTTTCCGCATGCGGCCTTCTTGCGGTTGTAGTCGCGAACGAACGATGTTGGCGGTTGCCTCATCCAGCAAGATCGGTACCCGCAATTGCCGGGTCATCGATTCCAGCCGGCTGGCCAGATTCACGACCGGCCCGAAGACCGTCACCTTGACTTGTTCTGCCGTACCAATCTTGCCTGCTACCGCGCGACCATGTGCGATCCCGATTCCCATGGCAAAGTCGGCGAGGGGATGATTCCTGGTTGCGGCCGCTTTGGCAAAAGCGGCTCGGATCCCCAAAGCGGCTCGGCAGGCATGCACAGCGGCATCGGGTGAGGGAAATGGCCAGCCCCAGAAACCGAGGGTCGCATCCCCTTGAAAATCCCCGGTGACACCCCCGTTTTCCAGAATATGATGGGTCATGACTCCGAGCGCCCGACTGACCCGTTCCAGCAGCCCAATCAAGTCTCCGGCCTCGTTTTCCGCGCGCTGGCTGAATCCTCGCAAGTCGCAGAACATGACCGTGATGTCACATTCACTCGGTTCGAGCAGCGTGGTATCGAGTTCGTCTCCGAGTGCGGCCAGAATCGGCGGTGCGAAGAACTGCCGCAGCCCGGCCTTTTGCCGCTCAAGGCGTTTGGCTCGGACCACCGCACTGATGATTTCGGCCACCAGTTCCGTAAATTTCACATCCGCTTCGAGCTGCAGAGCATCCGACAGGGTGGTGCCGGGGATGAAGGTTTTTCCCATGCGGCCGGCGACGTACAGTCCGGCGGGTCCCAGTGCCAGCCCAGGGACGGGGGTACAAAAGGCCCAGTCAAACTCTTGGACCATGGTCAGATCATGCTGTTGGGGCGAGTCCTTTTCCCAGATATGCAGGACACTCGATTGACGGCGTTCCAGGGCTTCCGTGACGAGGCGGCGGCTGGGGCAGAAGGGGCCTGCGGTTTCGTGTCGGCGATCCCAATGCAGCATTTGGACATCTTCGGTCCCCGACGTGGTGACGATCGCCACCCCTTCGGCATGCACAACCCCTTTGAGCAACAGATTCGCCAGCCGATGGTACAGTTCGTTATCGTCCCTGGCACCGGAAATCACTTCGGGCAAATGGGTGAGCACTTCGATTCGGTTTTCCGGATCCTGGTAGCGAATCTTGCGTAATTCCGAGGGTTTAAACGCCACTTCTTCAAACGGCGGGGCGAGATTTCCGACTTCGGTTTCGGGGAGGGTTAAATGAAACGAGGTTGAACCGACCACAAAGTGTTGTCCGATTTCAATCCGGCAGGACCCGACCGACTCGCCCGAAAAAAAGAGGGGATTGCGGGCCGCATCGAGGCGTGTCAGTTGCAGATGATCCTGGTGCACATCGACCTGCAGATGTTTCCGCGAGATTTGGGGATCCCAGGTAATGGCGAGCGGCATCAGCGGATCACGTCCGATCAGATACCGCTGACCGGGGTCGAGCGATTTCCGCCAACGCTGAACCGATTC
>JBIKZJ010000020.1:0-29076 GCA_044354755.1 Schlesneria sp.
CGGCAGGCTCTAAGGAAAAGGATGTCGAGGAACCCGTAAAACCGAGCAATCGTGCGGTTTCATGACGATCGATCGGCAGCGATGTTCCCGCAAGAGCGGCGGCCCCCAATGGAAGCACGTTGACCCGTTTGAGGCAATCTGCGATCCGCTCGCGGTCGCGTTGGAATTTTTCGCAATAAGCAAGCCAATAATGGGCCGCCATCACCGGTTGTGCGCGTTGCATGTGGGTGAAACCGGGTAAGACGACGTCGGCATCCGAGGCACAACGATCCACGAAGGCTCGCTGCAGTTCCCGCAACAGCCCATCAATCCCGGTTAACGAGTCTCGAACATAAAGCTTCAGATCCGTGGAAACCTGATCATTACGACTGCGAGCGGTGTGGAGTTTGCGACCGACATCGCCGATCCGTGCGATCAAAGCCGATTCGATGTGCATATGGATGTCTTCAAGCTCGGTCTTCCAGACCATTTCACCCCGTTCAATCTCGCCACCAATTTCCGCCAAGGTTTCGATGATCTGGCGTGACTCGTCCGAGGTGAGTAATCCAACGGAGGCCAGCATGCGGGCATGGGCTTGCGATCCGCGAATGTCTACCGCGGCCAGACGACTGTCGAACGAAATCGACTCGGTAAATTTTTCGACACGCGGATCGGTCTGCGCGTCAAAAGCCCCGCCCCATGGTTTGACTGACATCATTGATCCCGAAAACAGAAATCGTCAAACAAAAAATCGTGAAAAGGAAATTTTCAGCGAACTTGGCCGGATTGTGCAGCGAAAGGCGACTCATTGCAATCCCCTGCAATCTTCTGCAACAACAAAAAATCGCTGTCGAATCTCGCTGCCCAAAAATTTTTCGACGAGATCGTTCGCCCTCAACGAAACGGTTTTAATAAAATTGCCTCGCTGTTCCCCAAAGGCGGTCTTGCGGAATTCC
The DNA here is from genome assembly GCA_044354755.1 of Schlesneria sp. Lineage (GTDB taxonomy): Bacteria > Planctomycetota > Planctomycetia > Planctomycetales > Planctomycetaceae > Schlesneria. Next base: position 936 of record JBIKZJ010000020.1, read on the forward strand.
GGAAAAAACGAGAAATAGACAATGGGGATTGAACCGCGTGATTTGATTGCAAACTGGTTGTGGAAGTGAATTCACGCTACAACAATCTCTGATTAACGCACGATGGTACTTGAAGTTCAAAGTTCGCGGATGGCCTGAACACCTCGAATTTGGTCGAATTTCTGGAAGAAGGATAAAATTCCGGTCGAAGAACGAGACGAACAAAACTGGGTTGCCCCAATCTGTGCAGACTGGAAATGACCTGCTATCATGTGTTGTCGTTTGAGTTGGGAAGATTGGGATTGAGCGAGACAGTGGAAATACAGTTTAAAACAAGACGATGATGGTCGGTACAACCGTTGGATGTGGTTGTTCAGATCGTGATCAGCGAGTCTGATTCAAAAAGACGAGATTGGCGAAGAATATGGCAAGTACTCTGACAGCAGCCGCCGCAGGTCGACGAATGGAGATTGTTCCCGTGTCCAATGTCGTGACTTCTGCGGACGAAATTACCGACGTGATGGCTCCCATGATTGATCCACAGGAAATGGATGAATGGCTGGAGTCGGTGGATGATCTGCTCCACCGTTATGGCCCCGAAGCCCTGAGTCACATGCTGACGCGGCTCTACTCGCGGGCTCAAGCCTATGCTGTGCCGATTGTTCCGTCTCTGACGACACCTTACACGAATACAATTCCCCCGGAAGCCGAACCCGCGTTCCCCGGTGACCGCGCAATTGAACGGCGGCTTCGAAGTATTATTCGCTGGAATGCGATGGCGATGGTCGTCCGAGCTTACCGGACAGGATCAGGAGTCGGAGGGCATATCTCGACATTTGCCTCCTCCGCAACACTCGTCGAAATCGGTTTCAACCACTTTTTCCATTCGCGGACCGGTGATCACACCGGCGACATGATTTATTTTCAGGGCCATTCCTCGCCAGGAATGTATTCCAGGGCCTTCGTGGAAGGGAGACTCACCGAAGAAAATCTGATCAATTTCCGTCGCGAACTCCCTCGCGGGCAGGGATTATCATCGTATCCGCATCCGTGGTTGATGCCAGATTTCTGGCAATTCCCCACAGTTTCTATGGGTCTCGGTCCGATTTGCTCAATCTATCAGGCTCGTTTCCTGCGTTACATGCAGCACCGTAACCTGCTGGATACGTCAAAATCCCGCGTCTGGGCCTTCCTGGGAGATGGTGAAATTGACGAGCCCGAATCGCTGGGGGCCATCTCGATGGCCTCGCGTGAGCGACTCGATAATCTGACGTGGGTCGTGAACTGTAATCTCCAGCGGCTGGATGGCCCTGTTCGTGGAAACGGCAAGATTATTCAGGAACTGGAAGGAATCTTCCGGGGTGCCGGCTGGAATGTGATCAAGATTGTTTGGGGTAGCGACTGGCAACCTCTGTTTGATGCCGATGAAAGTGGCATTCTGGTGAAAACCCTCGGTGAGGTCGTGGACGGACAGTTCCAGAAGTACAGCGTCGAATCAGGAGCGTACATTCGCGATGATTTCTTCGGTAGACATCCTGATTTGCTGAAATTGGTTGAACATTTAAGCGATGACCAGATCCGGGAACTCCGCCGGGGTGGACATGATCCCTTGAAAGTTTACGCCGCTTACAACGCCGCGACCAGTCACAAGGGAGCCCCAACCGTTGTGCTGGCTCACACGGTTAAAGGCTTTGGTATGGGTGAAGCGGGTGAAGGGAAGAACACCGCCCACCAGACGAAGGAACTGCTGGAACCGTCTTTACTCCATATTCGAGACAGATTTGATCTTCCGCTGACTGACGAGCAGGCTAAGGCTGCGATCTTCTATCGGCCGCCGGCGGATAGTCCTGAGATGAAGTACCTGCACGATCATCGGAAAAAACTAGGGGGCTATCTTCCCATTCGAGTTCCAACCACGGAACGATTAACGATTCCGACGGCGACGCATCTGATCGAAGAGGCTGCCACTTCGACACGAGCACGCTCGACAACAACGGTTCTCTCGGAAACGATCAAGTCGTTGATTCGAGACAAAAACATTGGGACTCGGATCGTACCGATCATTCCTGATGAAGCGCAAACATTTGGTATGGAAGCCCTGTTCTCGCTCTTCGGAATTTATTCCAGCAAAGGTCAGTTGTACACACCGGTCGACGCGGGAACTCCCAAGGCCTACAAAGAATCCCGAACAGGGCAGATCCTGATGGAAGGGATCGATGAAGCAGGAGCCATGTCCTCGTTTGTCGCAGCGGGAACCGCTTATGCCAATGTCGGCATGAACATGATTCCCTTTTACATCTACTACTCGATGTTTGGTTTCCAACGCGTCGGTGACCTGATCTGGCTCGCAGGAGATTCACGCTGTAAGGGATTCCTGTGCGGAGGGACTTCCGGGCGAACCACACTCAACGGTGAAGGTCTGCAGCACGAAGATGGTCACAGCCAATTGATGGCGGGAACCGTACCGAATCTGATCGCGTACGATCCGGCTTTCGGCTACGAACTTTGCGTCATCATTCAAGACGGTCTTCGAAGAATGTATGCCGAAGGGGAAGATATTTTCTATTACCTTTCGCTGTACAACGAAAACTACATCATGCCGACGATGCCCAACGGTGTAGAAGAAGGGATTGTTAAAGGGATGTATCCGCTGGATCCATCCGTAACCAACGCCCAGCGTGGCAAGCGACCCCAGTTGCTCGGAAGTGGAACAATTCTGCAGGAAGTGATTCGTGCGCAAAAATTGCTCGCCGACAAATATCAGGTCACTGCGGATGTCTGGAGCGTCACCAGTTACAACGAGTTGAAGCGGGATGCCCAGTCGGTCACGCGCTGGAATCGGCTCCACCCGGACAAAAAGCCAAAAGTCAGCTTCATCGAGAAAACGCTGAGTGGAATTAAGGGCCCGATCATTTCCTCGAGCGACAATGTGCAACTGGTCGCGGAACAGATTCGGCCATATGTTCCAAGTCAATATGTGGTGTGCGGTACCGATGGTTTTGGGCGTAGTGAAACACGCGAAGCCCTGCGACGACATTTTGAAATCGATGCCGAATCGGTCGCCTATGCGACGTTGGTGGCAATGAGCAAAGATGGCCAGTTCGATGCCAAGAAGCTCCCTGGTGTGCTGAAAGATCTTGGGATCGATCCCGAAAAAGTGGATCCTGCATTCGCATAATGAGCCGCTCTTGAAATTTCTCTGATAAAACAGCTTGGGAAAGACTGACGAATGACGATCGAATTCAAGGCCGATAATCTCGGTGATGGGGTCAAGAGTGGAGATGTCGCCGCCATCCTGGTGGCCGTTGGCGAGACGATTGAGCCCGGACATCTCGTCATGGAAATCGAAACCGATAAAGCGGTTTTGAATTTGGAATGTCCTCATGGCGGGAAAATCACTCAAATCCTGGTGAAAAAGGGACAGACAATCCAGTCGGGACAACTCGTGTTGTTGCTCGAGCCCGTTGCATCGACTGCCACCTCGAAGATTGCACCAGCCAAACCCGCTGCAACCGCAGCAGTCACGGCGGGTCATGGCCAGCGAAACGGCGATGATAAGCCAAACGTGACTCCACCGGCTGCCACATCGACATTTTCAGCGGGACGCGATGTCCATTTTCCCGCGGGTCCAGCAACTCGCCGACTGGCTCGATCGCTTGGCCTGAATCTGGCGAATATTCGTGGAACGGGATCCGGGGGCCGGATTACACTGGAAGATGTCGCAAAGGCAGTTGCCGGATCGGGATCAGGTGGTGGCCGTGGATTGGTAGAACCGCCACTACCGGACTTTGCTCAATATGGTCCTACGGATCGACTCGCATACACTAAGCTGCAAAAGACGGTCGCCAATAATCTCAGCCTCGCTTGGCAGATTATTCCTCACGTCACTCAACATGATCTGGCGGATATCACAGAAACGGAAGCGGCACGTAAACATTTCGTCGAGACGGCCCCCAAGGGGACGGCGAAAGTGACCATGACCGCTCTGGCTCTGAAGGCCGTGGTGGCATGCCTCAAAGAATTTCCGAATTTCAACTCGAGCTATGATTCGACCAAAGCAGAACTCGTGATCAAGCGCTACTACCATATTGGTGTTGCCGTCGATACTCCCAATGGTCTGGTCGTTCCTGTCATTCGGAATGTGGATCAGAAGACGATTCTGCAACTCGCTGCAGAGCTGACCGAACTGGCTACGAAAGCACGTGATCGGAAGCTGCAACTGAGCGAAATGCAAGGGGGCACATTCACCATCACCAATCTGGGTGGCATCGGAGGGACGGCCTTTACACCAATCGTCAATTACGCCGAAGTGGCCATCCTTGGCATGTCGCGCAGCCAGAAACAATTGCAATTGTCTGACGGTGAAGTTGTTGAACGGCTGATGCTTCCGTTGTCGCTGTCGTACGATCACCGAGTTGTCAATGGTGCCGATGCAGCGAGATTCGTTGGTAAATTGGTGACACTGCTCAGCGATGCGTTCCGACTGGTAATCGAAGCTTGATGCAACGAACTTGATGGTCGAAAAGCCAGGTCAGACGAGAAGCGACAGAATAAAACTGAAGTAACACGGCGTTTCCGGAATCGGATTCGCCGTGTTCTTTTTTTGAGGGATGAATCGTTATCGTCCCCCGTGATCTGCCTCAAATGTGTTGCTCGGACCGTCAAGTTTCAGGATGCATCGAGTTCTTACCTGGTGTGGACTCGGCGAAAACAAACTCTCAATGAGGTTTGGCAGAACCAAGCAGGTGTGACAGGGCGGGTTCGAGGCTCGGATAAAGGAATTTGTAACCGGCTTCACTGAGTCGATTTGGCATAACCCGTGAACTGGCGAGCAGCAGTTCGTTTGCCATTTCCCCCAAAGCAATTCTGGCGATCATCCCTGGCATAGGGATGATGGTCGGTCGGCCAAGCTCAGAACCCAGGGTTTTGGTGAATTCATAGTTGGTCACGGGGCCCGGAGTGGTGGCGTTGACGGGCCCCGACATTCGCTCTTGTTTGATACAGAAATCAATAATTCCCACCATATCGTCAATCGTAATCCAGCTCCAATATTGATTCCCTGTCCCCACGACGCCGCCAACTCCCATTTTGAATGGGGGCAACATTTTAGCAAGTGCCCCCCCTTTGGAACTGAGTATCACTCCAATTCGCAAATTCACCACCCGAATTCCCATCTGACGTGCGGGAGCGCAGGCGTCTTCCCATTCTTGGCAGACTCCCGCCAGAAATCCCGATCCTGCAGTCGAGGTTTCATTGAGCATCTCGTTGCCCCGGTCACCATAAAATCCGATCGCCGAGGCGCAAATCAGAGTTTTTGGCCGGGTTTCCAGTTGTCCCAGAGTTTCGCATAATAGTTTGGTCCCCTCGACCCGACTCCGCCGCAGTTCCTCTTTCACCTTGGGGTTCCAGCGTTTGCCCGCAATATTTTCCCCGGCGAGATGAACGACCACTTCGGTCCCTTCAATTCGCCCTTTTGGCAACTGGTTGTGCTGCGGATCCCAGACGACATCAGTCGCATCATGGGCCGCTCCTCGCGTCAGACGAAAGACATCATGGCCCTGTTTTTTCAAGAACGGGACCAATTCTGAACCGACCAGCCCTGTGGCTCCTGTTACCAAAACCTTCATGGTCTCATATTCCCTTCCAAGTCAATCTACTGATCGGCACACATTCATCACAAAATTCCGTACCGTTTGGATTCGCTGGTGCGGAGAATACCAGATTCTAGATCAGAGTGCCTCATGAGCAAACCATCAAACCGGTTCGATTCGGTTACACACAGATTCGATTTGCGTTAGGCTCTTTGCAATCTTGGGATTCCCTGTTTGTCGTGAGAAATCAAAGTGGCTGATGAAATCTTTGAAGACGTTGCCTGTACGGTCTGCGCTTGCGTCTGTGATGACCTTCGAGTCACCGTCCGCGAGGGGCGGATTGTCGATTATCAGCCATTCTGTTCCCTGATCGGGGATTGGTTTGAGCAGCAAAATTCCCGGCCTTCGGTCCCTGCAACGCGCTGTGGACTGGAAATTCCCTTTGAAACGGCCATTCACGAGGCGGCGGAATTTCTTCGACATGCCCGAGCTCCTCTTTTTTATGGGCTTTCTCAAAGTAGTACCGCTGGCCAACGCGCCGCGGTCGCCTTAGCGGATCGATTAGGTGCCACAATTGACACCACGGCATCCGAAGGGCATGCTCCCTCAATTCTGGCCCTACAGCAGGTTGGCGAATCCACCTGCTCGCTGGGTGAAATCCGAAATCGGGCCGATTTGGTGATCTATTGGGGCTCAGATCCGATACAACAACAACCCCGACACTTGGACCGATATACGATGCGGCCGGGGATGCAGACCCCACGTGGTCGCGCGGATCGAACGCTGATCGTCATTGACTCGGCCCCCTCCGAAACTTCAAAACGGGCGGATTTGTTCCTGCAGGTCGAACCCCAGCAGGATTTCGAAGCGCTCTGGACACTACGAGCATTGTTGCAAGGTCTTGAACCCGAACCGGGGGTGCCGACCGGACTGCCGCTCGCACAACTGAAAGATCTGGCAAGCCGAATGCAATCCTGCCGCTGCGGCATCGTCTTTTTTGGGTTCGGCCTGGTACAACAGCCGACCGGGAGTCAAAACGTCGAAGCATTGCTACAACTCGTGACCGAATTGAATCAATTCACTCGATTTTACGCTCGACGCATGCGAGTGGCCGGTGATGTTTCGGGAGCTGACAGCGTACTTTGCTGGCAGACGGGCTATCCATTCAGTGTCAATCTGTCACGAGGATACCCCCGCTACAATCCCAACGAGTACTCTGCCTCGGACCTGCTGGAACGGGGCGAACCCGATGTGGTGGTCTTAATCGGATCAAGGCGAATCGAGAGTTTCTCTGCCAAGGGACTGCGTCATCTCGAAAAAATTCCCACGATTTTGGTTGAGAATTCTTATGGTAAGTTGCCGTTTGAGCCAACCCTCCGCATCACCTCCTCGGTCTATGGAATTCATCGACACGGAACCGCGTATCGGATGGACGAAGTTCCCATTCCTTTGCAACCTCTGCTGAAGTCAAACGACCCAAGCGATGAAGAAGTTCTCAATGCCATCGCAGCCTCTTTATCAGCGGCCGGTAATTCATCAGCCGTCAATGACGCCGGATTGTCGTGAACGATCGACCGGATGTTGGTTCAATTTTTTCCCCGAGTGAGCGAATTCATGTTGCAGGCAAGGAATCCCTGGCGTGTGCTGACGGACTTGATCAAACTACCGCAAGAGACGTTGCTGCTGATCATTGTCAGCGGATTAGACGTGGTGATGACCTTCATGCTGTTGACACGAGGTGATGGAGGTTTTACCGAATCCAACCCCTTTGCCCGCTATTTCCTGGATCGCTGGGGAATGGCAGGAATGGCCTATTTCAAAATCGCGATGACGCTGTTGGTTTGCGCCATTAATCAATTTGTGGCGAGGAAAAATCTACGTCTGGCAAGACAAGTTCTGGGAATCGCAACGTTGATCATTCTGAGCGTCGTCATCTACAGTGTAACGCTCCACTTTCGACACCATCACATCAACGATCTGGGTGGATTCGAGGGATCACGGAAATTTCCGGCCCGTTTCGGCTCGCCTGAAAATTCCCTACCTGAAAATTCCCTCAGCGTAAAAAACATCTGCGTCTGAGGCATCCAGGTTGTATGTCGGTTAAGATAACATTCGAACAATCAACCGTGATGGCCTGTGCACTTTTGGAATGTCTGTTTCTTTTGATCTCAAACCCGGAGTCGACCCGATGAATCGAATGTTTGTCAGCCTGCTACTTGCTTGGTCCAGTTTTTGTGTTGTGAATTCGGCATTCAGCCAGGAAGTCAAAGCGAAGCCAAAACCCTTAAAAGCACTGCTCATTACGGGTGGCTGCTGCCATGATTATGGAAATCAGAAAGATCTGCTCAAAAAGGGGATTGAAGCACGCGCCAACGTGGAAGTGACCCAGATTCACTCGAACGATACCAGCACCAAAGCCCGATTTGATTTGTATGACAAGGCCGATTGGTCCAAAGGCTATGACGTTGTGCTGCATGACGAGTGCAGTTCCGATATCGTCGAACCCCAATACGTGGAAAACATCTTGAATGCCCATAAAAACGGGCTTCCCGCCGTGAATCTTCACTGTGCCATGCACAGCTATCGCCTCCCCGGAAAAGATGATTGGTTTCAGTTTGTTGGCATTCAATCTGCCGCACATGGACCACAAAAACCAATCGAAATCACCTTCATCGAAAAAGATCATCCTGTGACCAAAACACTAGAAAATTGGACGACCGTCAATGAAGAACTCTACAACAACCTGAAGCTGTTCCCCACCGCGAAGCCACTCGCTCGCGGCCGACAGGATACAGGAAGTAAAATCGATGATTACGTGGTGACTTGGACCAACCAGTATGGCAAGGGACGGGTTTTCAGCACGACAATCGGTCACAATTCGGACACGGTTGGTGATCCTCGCTATCTCGACATGGTGACTCGTGGTCTGCTCTGGTCCTGCGACAAACTCAACCCCGAGTACCTGCAGCCGTTGGCTGGAGCGAAAAAAGTTCCTAACGCTCAATGACTCTCAATGATTACGGTCTGCTGCCACCTCCTGCTTTTGAAATACCCAAAAGCGGGAATCCTGGCAGGAAAGACAAACGACCAGCACATGCCGGCACTCAAGTTTTTCGGCATGTGCTTTTATAGTATGGGGTTACCGCAAAGCACCTGCTGACGGAATTTGAATTCCGCTCGCTGAAATTCGTGGAGGGGTGCTGGTTCTTCGATTGGGCAAATCAATTCATGCTGGATCGCGAAATCATCTTCACAAAAAGTTCACGATCTCCACTTAGCATCACACTGCCGATTCTGTTTGCCGTCGGGTATGCTGTGCCAAGCAATTGGTAATCTCCAGTCAATTTTTAGGCAAGCAAGTGATGTTGCAGCAAGGAATGTTGAGAATGAGATTTTTCAGGATCACCCAGTCGTTGTGCGTTGCTGTGGTTGCATCAGTGGTTCTGTTCTGCGGCTGCTCCGTAAAAAGCGGATCGCCACAACCCAAATCGGCGACTGGCTCTGTCGACAAAACCGCGACTGAATCTGGCCACGAGGGTCATCCCGAAGCGAAAACCGGCGAATCTGCGACAATTTCAGCGACAATCAGTGCTGAAGGATCAAGTACCGTTTATCCGATCTGTCAGTCATTCGCTGTGGCATTTGAAAAGAAGACTCCACACAAAGTAAGCGTCGGTCGGCAGGGAACGGGTGGTGGATACAAGAAATTTTTGAACCGGCAAGCGGACATCTGGAACGCGTCGCGACCCATCGATCCCAAGGAATCCGAAGAACTAAAAAGTAAGGGGATTGAACCGTTCGAATTGACCATCGCAGTCGACGGAATTGTGATCGCAGTTCATCCAACGAACACGTGGTGTTCAAACTTGACATGTGCTCAGTTAAAACAAATCTGGGAACCGGACAGCAAGATCAAAACGTGGAGCGATCTGGATCCTGCATGGCCCGCTCAGTCAATTCTGCTGTTTGGAGCCGACACCGACTCGGGAACATTTGAATACTTCACGGAAGTGATCAACGGCAAGAAAAAAGCGACTAATACGAATTACACTCCTGCGTCAGACGACAATGTGTTGGTGCAGGGGATCGCCACCAACCAAAACTCTCTGGGTTACATTCCGTTTGGCTACTACATCGAAAACACCGAGAAATTGAAAGCAATCGCGATTTCACCTCAGAAAGAGGCGACAGAACCTTCTGGCGAGTTCATCGAGCCTTCCGTCGACTCAATTCTCGCAGGAAAATATGCCCCGCTTTCACGCCCACTGTTCATGTATGTCGACAAAGCCTCATTGAAGCAGCCGGAAGTCTACCAGTTTCTCAAGTTTGCTGTTTCGGTTGAGTCACAGCCGTTGGTGGAAAAACGGGGATTTGTTCGTGTGAATGAAGAGACTCGGGAAAACGCCGCGAAAACACTGGATATCGCGAAGGAAGAAGTCTCTGTCGGGCCATGATTTGATCAGATTTCAAAATTGCCTCAGATCCAATCCGCGTTTTTTTTACAGGATTCTCGGCAAGTTCATCAAGGGTTTCACACCAGTGTCCGAATCACAGCAGGAACAACTGACGGGCGATGCCAGTCCGAAGCCTCGGGCTCAAGCAGTCTCGTATTTGCGCCGTCGATTTTCCTGGGTTCGGGCACGCGAACAGTTGATCCAGGGAGTTCTTTTTGGATGCTCACTCCTCTCGATTGTCACGACGCTGAGTATTATCTACGTCCTCGTGTCCGAGTCATTAATTGCGATTCCTCCGCATACTGCGTTCTTCCAAGAGATCAGCTTTTCGGAATTTTTTACGTCCACAAAATGGCTTCCACAGCATGACGAAGCCCATTACGGTATCCTTCCGCTCCTCTGTGGAACGTTGCTGATTACCGGAATTTCCGCGCTGATTGGACTCCCCATGGGGCTGTTGATTGCCATCTATCTCAGCGAATATGCCTCGCCCAGCTCGCGGAAATGGGTGAAGCCGGCGTTGGAAATCCTGGCGGGCGTCCCCACCGTGGTCTATGGTTATTTCGCCCTGCGCGTGTTGAGTCCGTTGATCATCTCGCCAGTATTCCATGACTGGCTCGGCTTTTCCGTGATGGGAAAAAACGCCTTGGCGGGTGGTATTGTTGTCGGTTTAATGATCATTCCGATGGTCGCATCCCTCAGTGAAGATGTGATGCGTTCGGTTCCCAATAGCTTGCGCGAGTCGGGTTACGCACTCGGGTCAACCAAATTTGACGTGAGCACCAAGATCGTTGTTCCCGCCGCACTGTCGGGGATTTTTGCCGCGTTTCTGCTGGCACTTTCTCGAAGTATTGGTGAAACCATGGCGGTGTCGATCGCTTCAGCGGGGCTGGCAAACCTGACTTTGAATCCCTTAGATCAGATTCAGACAATGACTTCTTTCATTGTGGATGTGATGGGGGGAGAAGTGGTCAGCGGGTCAACATTAGAGAAAAGCCTTTACGCGGTCGCACTGGTGCTGTTTACGATCACGATGGGAATGAATCTGATTTCGCAATGGGTACTATCGCGTTATCGCGAGGTGTATCAATGAGTCTGCAAGGTGATCTTTACGAGCGTCGTCTCATCTGGCGTCACCGGATGGGGCAGGGATTCGAATGGCTTTGTCGACTGGCGACGATCGGAGCTCTCGCTTTCCTGTTGATTCTGCTCGGCTCGATCTTGATAAAGGCCTTTACCCCAGGGCGTGGAAAGGGGCTGGCTGCGGTCTCAATGCCCGCCTCTGGGTCGCATGATTCTGAGTCGCATGATTCTGGGTCGCATGATTCTGGGTCGCATGATGTTGTGGGCGATGATCTCTCTTACCGGGTCTCGAATATTTCGGGAGGGCAATTCGAAGAGAAAGATCGACCGGGTATAAAACAGAGTATTTTTACGTTGCGGGATGTCCAACAGGGGAAAATTGTTTTTAACCATGATGGACGGCGTGTTACCCCTCTGTTCGACCTGACCATCGATTCGAAATTCTCTGCTGACAAGGCAAGCCAGAGCTGGAAGAAAGTGGGGCCGGGACGCGAGCCTGAAGGGGTTGCCATTCCATCGGTCCATCCACCGAAACCCGCAAACCCTTGGGGATGGTTAACGTGGAGGCTGCTGACTCACGGAAATTCCGATGATCCCATCGATTCGGGGATTATGCCCGGGTTGTGGGGAAGTCTCTGGCTGGTTGGGTTAACAACCCTGATGGCGGTCCCGCTCGGAGTCGGTGCGGCCGTGTATCTTGAAGAATATTCCAAGCCGACATTAACGACAAAGTTCATCCAACTGAACATTTCGAACTTGGCTGGGGTTCCGTCGATTGTGTACGGCATCCTTGGTTTCACCGTTTTTTCACGAATGTTTGGAATTTTTGACAAAGAAAAAACGTATGTCGAAATTGGTGGTATGCTGGGTTTAAAAACCATCGAGATTTCCTTACCACTGGGTCCCGTGGTGCTGGCAGGGGCCTGTACGTTGACACTCCTCAGCCTTCCTTTGGTGATCATTACTTCGCAAGAGGCATTGCGGTCGATCCCCGCATCAATCAGGCATGCCGCGTATGCACTCGGCGCCAGCCGATGGCAAACCATTTGGCATCAGGTCCTCCCGGCCGCTTTGCCCGGTATTTTGACCGGAGTAATCCTTTCACTTTCTCGGGCGATTGGCGAGGCAGCGCCACTGGCTGTCATCGGTGTGGCGGCACAAATCAGCTGGGCGCCGGGCGAAATTACCGGTGTTGGTGACCTGGTTCAGCACCCCGAAAAATTGATCAAGGCCCCGTTCGATCGATTCACGGCGCTTCCCATTCAGATTTATAGCTGGGTCAACGATGCGGCTCCCAACTTTGAACATGTCGCGGCTGCAGGAATTCTCGTGTTACTGATAACTCTGTTATCGTTGAACGGTGCAGCCATTTTTATTCGACAACGGTTTCAGCGGAAGAATAATTGGTGAAGCCATGCAGAAGTCATCAGTATGCATTGAATTCGCATCGATTCCTTCGGACCGATGAAAATCCAGGGTGATCTCAAGCAACGAAAAATGGTTATGGCGCTCGAAAAACGATTTACGCAATTCGTGGAATCTCCCACGGTTTCAGGCAGTGGTGAGGCAACGGACGCAACGGTTCCTCGTGGTATGCCAAAAATTGAAACTCGAACGATGAGTTTCTTCTACGGCACCAAACAGGCTTTGCACGACATTAACCTGCAGATTCAGGACCGCTCTGTAACGGCACTGATTGGTCCATCAGGATGCGGGAAAAGCACGTATCTTCGATCCTTGAACCGGATGAATGACATCATCGAGGGGACACGTGTCACCGGCGAAGTGCTCCTTGATGGCGAGGACATCTATGCGAGTGAAGTCGATGTGGTTTCTTTACGCAAACGTGTCGGAATGGTTTTTCAGAAATCGACACCATTTCCCAAATCGATTTTTGACAACATCGCCTTTGGCCCGAGAATCGCCGGCCTGACAAAAAAAACGGAATTGCAGAATATTGTCGAACGCTGCTTGAAGCAAGCGGCCATTTGGAACGAGGTCAAGGATCGGCTGAAAGAATCGGCCATGGCACTTTCAGGGGGACAACAACAGCGTCTTTGTATCGCTCGAGCGCTCGCCACGAACCCCGAAGTTCTTCTGATGGACGAACCTGCATCAGCTCTGGACCCCGCCTCAACAGCACGTATTGAAGATCTGATTTTTGAGCTCAAACAAAATTACACCATCGTTATTGTGACCCACAATATGCAGCAGGCCGCGCGAATCAGTGAAAAGACGGCCTTCTTTTGCATGGGAAGGCTGGTCGAAATCGGCAGAACCAAGCAAATCTTCACGAATCCGATTCAAAAAGAGACCGAGGATTATATTACGGGGCGATTTGGCTAGAATCAGGGGCAGCGGTCGATTGTGTTCCATTTTCTCCCAGGCATCACTGGTTGGTTTTGAGCGGCCATTTTACGAGAAGGAACCTCCAGGGATGGAGGATCATGACCCATGTCCATCCACTTGATTCGCGATCTTGATAGCCTGCATCGCATGATTCTTACCATGTGTGCACGTGTTGAAGAGATGATCCATTCCGCAGTCGAGGCACTGCATACCCCCAATTTCGATCGTGCCAAACAGATCATGGCCGCCGACGACGAAGTGGATCGGATGGATGTCGAAATCGAAGAAGAATGCCTTAAGCTGCTGGCATTGCATCAGCCGGTGGCCATTGATTTGCGCCGAATTACCACAGTACTGAAGATCGGCGGTGAACTGGAACGGGTCGCCGATTTAGGGGTCAGCATTGCTGAGCGTGCTTGTGGAATTGTCGGTTGCCCGGAAATTTCGGTTCCTGAAAACATGAAGGATATGTCCCGGCAGGCGTTGGATATGCTGCATCGAAGCATTGATGCCTATGTTCATCTCGATGTGCGGACCGCTCGCGAGGTCTGTCTTCAAGACGAGGCCATTGACAATCTGAACCGCATCATTATCGAGGAATTAACGAAACTCATGCAGGCGCGCCCGGAACTGGTCGAGCCTGCCCTGCACATGTTCTCGGCCTCACGGCAAATTGAGAGAATTGCGGATCACGCCACGAATATTGCCGAAGATGTTGTTTATCTGGTGCAGGGTGAGATCATCCGGCATCGCAATCGCTTTTCCTCGGATGGTTAAAAGGTATGAATCTGAAGTCTTATGGCCAAGCAAAAAATTCTGATTATCGAAGATGAACGCGCATTGCAGGAAGTGCTGTCCTATAACCTCGAACGTGAGGGGTTTGAGGTTTCGGTGGCTGCCGATGGGCAAGATGGAATTCGAAAAGCCCGTTCTTTCGAGCCGGATGTCATTTTACTGGACCTGATGTTACCGGTGATTGACGGCCTGGAAGTCTGTCGGCAATTGCGTGCCGACGTGAAGACCCAGCGCATTCGGATTCTGATGTTGACTGCCCGCAGCGAAGAAGTCGACGAAATCGTCGGCTTTAACATGGGGGCAGATGATTACGTGACCAAGCCCTTCAAAATCAAACCGCTGATTCACCGGATTAAAGCCCTGCTCCGTCGGGAAGGTGTCGAAAAGTCTTCGCGAGACGTGGTCGCGGTTCACGGAATCCAAGTCGACAGAGTCAATCATACCGCAACGGCGCAAGATGAGTTGCTCGATCTTACCCCCACTGAATTTCGATTGCTCTGGTCCCTGGTCCGTGCACCAGGGCGACCATTTGGACGAAATGAATTGATGGATCACTGTCGGGGTGAAGATGCCAATGCTCTTGAACGAACGATCGATGTGCATGTTCGCTCACTGCGACAAAAGTTGGGCCCGCTCGGTGAACTGATCGAAACCGTCCGTGGGGTTGGTTATCGCTTTCGTGGTGAATCGGAATCAAAGACAACGACCCCGTCTTGAACTCGTGTTTCCGATTTTTTCACCAATATTTGCAAGTCCCGCGTGACTCGGTCTCGTCCAGACTACCCACGTCTGTCCAGATCGGTTAATTTGCGTGACTCAGGCTATTTGTTGGGATTTGTGATTAATCTGCAAGTCCGAGTATCGCTTCTTTGAACGGAACAGGGACGGGTTCATGACGTTGTCGGAACTGCTGGAAGGCAAGTTTCGCGGAGATATTCGTTTCCGAGGAGCTGCCTACATTCAGGCGGAACGAGTATCAGTGATCCGCGTCACGTCAGATCATTTATTTGCCATCGTTCGTGACGGCGTCGAATATCAGACGCAACTCAGTCGAGACAACGGTCTCCTGAAGGTTTCTTGCAACTGTGTGGGAACCGACGCCAATAAAAGTGGCAACCCCCATTGCAAGCACCTGTGGGCCACGATTCTTGCTGCGGATGCGGGAAAATATGTCGGTGACGGAACCAAGCAAGGTTACATTCCTCCCTTCACTGTCGAGGATGAGCCGCTGGATTTCGGTTCTGATGAGTGGGATGAGAACGAGGAAGAAGCCTACGCAGCCATCGGAACATCCCGCTCACAAAAACGAGCGGAGCGAGACTCGATTCGCGCCGAACTGGAAGCGGCGGCGGTGCCCAAGCTGCGCGAATGGGAATCGCGACTGAGCGAACTTCGCAAGGCCATGCAGGGCGAAGATGCCGCCACAGCATCCGTTTCTGCTGGGCGTGAACGCCAAATTTTCTACGAAATTGATGCCCCCGCCAGTGAAGAAGCGGGTTTGATCATCATTCAGACCTCGCAGCGGCAACGACGATCCAATGGGGAGTGGGGCAAGCTGAAGCCACTCAAGCTGAAGCCAGGAAAGTTTGAAGAAATTGATGACGATGAAGATCGTCGTATTCTGGCTCACCTCGTGGGCGGGACCCCTGACCGAAGTTCCATGACAGGTCCTGTCACCGATAGCCTTGCTGCACACCGCTATCGTTTACCTCATGATTTATGCCAGCTGCTGCTCCCCGCCATCTGTGCCACGGGTCGAATCCGAATTCTCGGTGATGACGAACGTGTCACCGAAACATTGTCCTGGGATGACGGCGGGAATTGGGAACTCTGCCTGAAGGTCGAATTTGAACCAACGGAAGAATTCTGGAAACTGCGCGGTTCGCTCCGACGGGGCGACGATCACATGTCGTTGAAAGATCCCGTGCTGGTGGTACCAGGGGGGTTGGCCATCACCAACACCGTGGTTCGACCGTTCCAGGATTTTGATGCTTATCCTTGGGTGGCTCTGCTCCGCCGATCCGATGACTTAAAAGTCCCTGCCGGGGAAGAACACGAACTCGTCGACCGCCTGTTGGATATGCCCGCATTACCACGGCTCGAATTGCCCGAAGAATTGAAATTGATGGAGGTCATCCTCGAACCCAAGCCGGTGCTCATCGTGCATGCACCCGGAAAAACTCGATGGCATAACGACCGCCTGAAAGCCGAAGTCCTGTTTGATTACGATGGTCTCTCAATTCGTGCTTCCAGTAGCCAATGGGCCATCGTACAGCGAGCCGAAAGCCGTTGCCTCGTGCGGGACAAGCCGAAAGAAGCATTTGCCTGGTCTCAGTTGATGGACTATGGATTCCGTCGATTGCTGGATCAGAAACGGGGTGCCCACGATGCGGAAATCGCCGCACGTGATCTCGCCCCGGCGGTCCGGAAACTGATGGCCGAAGGATGGCAGGTTCGGGCTGATGGCAAACATGTACGTCAGGCGGTGGATCTGAAATTCCAGGTGAAATCGGGAATTGACTGGTTTGAACTGCACGGCGATGTCAATTTTGAAGGAGCTCGGGTCACGTTCCCGGAACTCCTCGCAGCCCTGGCACGTGGCGATGGCACGATCGTGTTAGACGATGGGTCGCTCGGAATTCTTCCGGAAGAATGGCTCACAAAGTACGGCCTGCTCGCAGGTTTGGGTGTCTCGGAAGGAGAGCATCTTCGGTTTAGTGCCGTTCAGGTCAGCATCATTGATGCACTGCTGACATCGAAAGATTCCGTCGATTTCGATGACAAGTTCATCGAAACACGCGAACGCCTCGCAGCCTTCGATGGAATCAAGACCGAACGAGAACCGCCGACGTTCCAAGGGGAACTCCGTCCGTACCAGCGCGAAGGAATTGGTTGGCTGAAATTCCTCGAAGAATTCAACTTCGGAGGCTGTCTGGCAGACGACATGGGTTTAGGTAAAACCATTCAGATGCTGGCCTTCCTCGAAGATCGACGATTGCGGGTCAAAAAACGGAACCCAACACTGATCGTTGTCCCCAAATCGTTGATGTTCAACTGGAAGCACGAGTGCGAACGGTTTACACCCGCCATGAAGGTGATGGAGTATGCAGGGTTGGATCGATCCAAAATGCGAGATGATTTCTCGAAGCAGGATCTGATTTTGACCACCTACGGAACCCTGCGTCGTGACGTGCTGATTTTGAAAGATCTCACGTTTGACTACATCATCCTGGACGAAGCACAAGCGATCAAGAACTCCACTTCCCAGGTGGCGAAAGCGGTCCGTTTACTCCAAGCCAAACATCGGGTCGGCCTCAGCGGTACGCCGATCGAGAATCACCTGGGCGATCTTTGTTCCATTTTTGAGTTCCTCAATCCTGGCATGCTCGGACGTAGCTCGGCGTTCAAACAACACGCAGCCGATCCAACCAATCAGGAAACGCGCCGCATTCTTTCCGAGGGCTTACGTCCCCTGATTCTACGCCGGACCAAAGCCAGCGTGGCCAGCGAACTTCCCGAAAAACTCGAACAAACCATTTACTGTGAAATGGGTGAAGAACAGCAACGTCTCTATGACGAACTGCGTGACCATTACCGTGAATCGTTGTTAGGACTGGTCGCCGAACAGGGAATTGCCAAAACGCGCATGCATGTTCTGGAAGCTCTGTTACGACTACGTCAGGCGGCGTGCCATCCGGCGCTGCTCAACCGCGCAACTGTCGATGATTCGAGTGCCAAGCTCGATGTCTTGATTCCACATATCGAAGAATTGATTCAAGAGAAACACAAAACGCTGGTCTTCTCGCAATTTACGAGTATGTTATCGATTGTCCGGCACGCACTTGATAAAAAAGGGATTGTCTACGAGTATCTCGATGGACAAACCCGCGATCGGAAAGAGCGGGTTGAACGATTTCAGACGGATGATGAATGTGGTGTGTTCCTCATCAGCCTGAAGGCGGGGGGATTGGGTTTGAATCTGACCGCCGCTGATTATGTCTTCATTCTGGACCCTTGGTGGAATCCCGCCGTGGAAACGCAGGCGATTGACCGTGCTCACCGAGTCGGCCAAACCAGACAGGTTTTTGCTTACCGTCTCATTTGTAAGAACACCGTGGAAGAAAAAATTACCGAGCTGCAACAGGCAAAACGGGAACTTGCTGATGCAATCCTTGAGCAGAATAATTCGATTATGCAGGGACTGACCACCGATGATTTGCGACTGTTGCTGTCTTGAAATCAACGCATACTGATCAACGCATACTGCTGGAATGAGGGATCAAGATAATGTCTGAACCAAATCCGCAAACGCCAGATGAAATCCCGCAGATCCAACTGCAACTTCGACAACTGGCGATGTTGTTGCGTGAGGCTTCACATCTCGACCCACAGGCAAAGCAGTCGTTAGCAGCACTGCTGGAGGAACTGGGTGCCGAATTAGACCCCTCAGGGTCGATTTCGGCACCAACGGTCCATTTAACGGATGCGGTGAGCAACGTAGCTCGAGCGCTCCATGAATCCCATTCGCCAGGTTTGCTGCAGGTGGCAAACGACCGCTTGAAACAAGCAGCACTCCGCGCCGAAACGGAAGCTCCGGGATTAACAGGGATCGCATATCGCTTTCTGGAAATGCTCTCGAGCTTGGGCATCTGAGTTTGCCAGTACTCACGCGGTCCGGATTAAGCTGAGCCGTGTCTCTCTATTTTTCAATTTCGGTCAACGCTTACGCTAACAATCCGAACCCGGCGTTATCGCTAAGCGATCAGCTCGCGTAAACCCCTGCCGAATTCAGCAAAATTTGGTTGGCCGTATCATCGTTGTCGCACTGTTGACGGCGGGGGTCAAAACAGATTTCTCGGCCAAGCCGGTAAGCAGCATTCCCAAGATGGCAAAGCGTACTGGCGGTATTGCCAACAATCAGATCCGCGTGAGGACTCTGACGACTTTTCACGCAATCGAGAAAGTTCCGCAGGTGTGCTGACTGCAATTCAGACGCTTCTGCGGTGACGTTTTCGGTATGGTCATAAACCTTCCAACCACCACGGTCCACCACCAGCGTTCCTCGTTCACCGTGAAACGAGACCCCCGAGCTGCGTCCTTCCATCCCGTGTGATGACCACAAGCGGTGCTCCCACAGAATTGTTTTCTCGGGGTACGCAAACTGGACGGCTAATGTATCTGGCGTCTGCTGATCGTCGTTGAACGAGTAATTTCCACCCACCGCAGAAATCCGCGTTGGCAGATCAACACCTAACCCCCAACGGGCCACGTCCAGCATGTGAACCCCCCAATGTGCCAGCTCGCCACCACCATAGTCCCAGAACCATCGCCAATTGAAATGAAAGCGATTCGGATTAAATGCACGAGCCGGTGCCGGGCCAAGCCACTGTGCATAATCGACCTGAGCCGGAACGTCGCAATCCAGTTTGTGCCCGATCGATTTGCGGCGGTGAATGATCCACGCCTTGGCCAGTTTCACCTGACCCAACCGACCACTTCGCAGGAATTCCATCGCCGACTGAAAATGCAAACCGCTGCGTTGCTGCAGACCAACCTGCACCACGCGCTGCTCGCGCTGGGCCGTACTCAACATTTCGGCCCCCTCACCGACAAAGTGAGTCGACGGACTTTCGACATAAACATCTTTCCCAGCCTGACAGGCGAGGCGTGTCATCGACGCATGCCAATGATCGGGGGTCGCGATCACAACCGCATCGATCGAGCGATCATCCAGCAGACGCCGAAAATCGCGTTCGAGCGACGGAGCGTTGTGACCGGATTGTGTGACCGCATGCAGCGCGGGAGAGAACTGAGTTTCGTCCACATCACACAACGAGCGAATCTCGACATCGCCCAATTTCGCCAGCTCGACCGCCAACAGCTTTCCCTGATTGCGGAGACCAATCAGACCCAACCCAAGCCGCTCATTGGCAGAACGCCCCGAAGCAATGACCGCCGTCGCTGCGGTGAGACCAACAACACCGACCGCCACACTCGCCGCACTCTGAGCACTACGCCCCAGAAATTGGCGTCGACTGACAGCACTGCGATTCAGGTCTTCGGATGTCATAATCTTTCTTTCAGCGAAACCACCATTCTCACGCACGTTTCGCCAGCAAATCAACGGAATTCCTGTCAGAAATCACTGTCGTCAGTTACTGGGCCGAGCCAACGCCGGAACTGACGCAACACCACAACCGAGCCAATTTTCCATCACGCAAGACAAAAAAATCTCATCTTGCGACGATCAGCAAAGTGTAACCACACGGAATGATCATATCCGATCCAATGAGTCGACCCAACGCCCAATCTCCTCAATCGCCGATTCTTCCGGATATTTTGCTCCGGATCCTTTTATTGTACTGAATGAAACGGGGAATTTGAGCTTCCTTAAACCATCAACCGAAGCTTTGACTTTGGGGAAAACTGGGTCCCCATCACCACAGACGAAGAAAAACTGTTGACGCAATTCGGGTTCGTTATCCATCGGTTGGCCTAGATACGGAGCTCCCGCCACGACGACACCCCGAATCAGGTCCCGATGCTTTCCCCCCACCATCCAGGCCAAGCCAGCCCCCGTCCCAAACGAATGCAGCACAATCCGACTCGGGTCAATCGTATACGTCGTACGAAGATGGCTAATCAGTTGCTTAATGAAGTCGGCCTCACCCGGTTGCCAGCCCGCCGGCTTATCCGCTTTCGGGCCGACCAGAATCAGCCCGCGTCGATCACAAATCGATTTCCATTCTTTGAACATCGTCGCCTCCATGGTCTGTCCACCAGGATGAATCCAGATGATCAAACCCAAGGGCTGGGTGCCAGCGGCACTCTCAGGAACGTAAGCCCAATAGTCATGATCGCTCCCTTCCAATGTCGTGGTAAACCGTCCGATTTTGGGCCCCGCGCCCCCCTGTGGAGCAGCGGCCTGCGGCGCCGATTCTTTCGCCGGTAAGTCATCGTTAGCTTGGTTACCGTTCGCCTCGGCCGGCTTTTGTTTTTCTGCTGCACCAGCACCCGCCACCGGACGAACATCGATCAACTCCGCAGCAAGCTCTTCCACAATCCCCTCGGGAAGCGACCCTAAAGTCACCTCGACCGAAGCTTCCATTCCCTCACGAAAATACGTCAACCGAGCGCGATCTCCAGGACGGCGACGCCCCACCAGATCGCTGAGCCCGCGAGCATCACTCACATTCAGCTCATCGAAACGAACAATCCGATCGCCCCGCACCAATCCCGCCATGGCCGCCGAGGTATTGGCTAACACCAACCGGATCTTGACCCCTGGCTCTTCGGCTTCCGTCGTGCTGGTTCTACGCTGGGGAAGAATTCCCAAACAAGGAATTTCATAGGGGACAAGTTGCCCTACCAGGGCGATTTCCAGCGGAACGGTCCCCTGGCTACGCTCGACCACTATCCTGACAACCTCTCCTGCATACTTTCGTCCCATGATATGCTTTAACTGGGCCACCCGCACGATTTGCTCGCCATCGGCACCGACGATTCGGTCGTTGGTTTTCAACCCGGCTTGCTGGGCGGGCGAATTATACCGAACCCGGTCGACAATCGCTGGAACATTCAGCGACTGTCCCCCAACAAACGTAATTCCCATCAAACCGGGAACCAGATCCGTCCCCCGTTTAAGCTCTTCCAAGGAAGCGTAAACATCCTCGAGCGGGATCGCAAAACCAATCCCCCCGTCGTACCACTCGACCCCCGCCGCATCGCCACCACCAGATGGGGACAGCGGGGAAATCACCCCCATCACTCGCCCTTCGATATCAGCCAGCGCCCCCCCATAATTGACTGGCGAGGTCTTCGCATCGGTCTGGATCGCCTTTCCCCACACGCGATTGACGGCACTGACAATCCCGACCGAAAGACTGGGTGTCGAATTGTCCAGCGTTCGTCCCAATGCCAAAGCCCACTGTCCCACCTTCAGCTCAGTTCGTGGTGCCGGTTTGGCCGGAATCAAACCATCGACATCCACCTTCAACAGCGTCAACAACCTTAGCCGATCATTCGCCACCTGCTTGGCCGCAAATCGCCGTCCATCTGCCAAGGTGACAAGAATCGAAGTCGGTTTCCCGACAAAATTGAACGAGCTGGAAATGATCAATCCATCCGCCGAGACCACCACCCCCGATGTTGGCCCCGACGCCAGCAACACGTCGTCGAGTTGCTCTAATCCCCCTACGGTTTCGATCCGAACAAGACTCGGGTCCACCAGGGCTGCGGCCTGCTTGAATGCCGTTTCCTCCAGTCCTTCCAGCCCCTCGTCTTGCGCCAGGACAAATCGTGAACCGCACATCACCAGAACTAAAATCATCGCCAACAGGTGAGTCCAGGGCCGCAGTCGCCAAAAAATGTGATCCGTCATGATTTTGGTACTTTTAAAATTTCAGCCGATCAAACAGTTGAACGGTCGAAATGTGAGAATAATGTGAGAATCCGGTTAAGAACCAAGTTTATCGTATCGTTGGCCCCCCGGTTGCGGAGCGCCAAACAGCAAACTCGACCAAGTTTTTTGGAAAACTTCGAGTTGGAAAACAGCGAGCGATTGCAATCCCATTTGAACACTGCCGTCATCCCGAGTACGCAACTTAAAACGAGTCGCCCGCTTCCGCCAGTGACGGATTTCCCGATTTTTCCTGCTCCGAGTTCGTTCGGAATTGCCGAGGAACATCCGTTTCCTGTTTGAGTCTGGCAATTCGGAAGACTATAACGGTATCGTAACGAATGGAACTCGTAGTCTTTATACACCCGGATTTCAAAGGCGTCGGTTTCCATTTCCGGAAACAGTCACGACTTGCTCACGGGAGGTGCATCGAGATCACGAGTTTGGATTTCCTGCGAAATCCTGTTTCCTGACCGATTCACCCCGTTGAGATTTCAACGAGGTCTTGAACTTACTGCGCGAGATTGACCATGCGTCACTATCAAATCTATTGCCTCACCGTGCTGCTCAGTGCGGTCACCTCCACCACCCTGGCTCAAGCCCCCACGGACGAAGGGGTCATCTTCTTCGAGCAGAAAATTCGTCCGGTGCTGGTGCAGCACTGCTACAGTTGCCACTCGGTCGAAGCCCAAGAGGCCAAAAAGCTGCAAGGGGGATTGTTTCTCGATTCCGCCGCAGGAACACTCACCGGCGGCGAAACCGGCCCGGCACTCGTCAAAGGGAAGTCGGCCGAAAGCCGCCTGATCAAGGCCCTGAAATACGACGGAATGGAAATGCCCCCCTCGGGCAAACTCTCAGACGAAATCATCGCCGACTTCGTTCGCTGGATTGATCTGGGGGCCGCCGATCCTCGCGACGGTGCCGCTCCGACCAAGCCAAAACGAGTCATCAACATCGAAGAAGGACGCAACTGGTGGTCCTTTCAACCATTAAAAGTCGTCGTTCCCCCGGCGGTCACTGCCGCCAGCCCCCAACTGACGCCGATCGACCAATTCATCCTCGCGGCACAACAACAGCAACGACTGAAGCCAGCGGGTGCCGCCTCAAAAGAAAAACTGATCCGCCGTGCCTATTTCGATCTGATTGGCCTCCCACCCACGCCTCAGCAAATCGAACGCTTCCTGAAAGACTCGTCCCCGCAAGCATTCGAGACCGTCATCGATGAACTGCTCGCAAGTACCCAATATGGGGAAAAGTGGGCTCGTCACTGGCTGGATGTGGCCCGCTTCGCCGAAAGCGGGGGGTACGAGTTCGACGGCTTTCGCCCCGGTGCCTACCACTATCGCGACTGGGTCATTCGAGCACTCAATCAGGATCTCCCCTATAACCAGTTTGTCCGGATGCAATTGGCGGGCGACAAACTGCAGCCTGATGAGTTTCACGCTGCCGCGGCCAGCGGTTTTCTGGTGGCCGGACCATATCCCGGACAAATTACCGCCAAAACCGTCGAAGGGATCCGCTATGATCAACTCGACGACATGCTGATGACCGTCGGTGGATCCATGCTCGGCCTGACCCTCGGTTGTGTTCGTTGCCATGACCACAAATACGATCCACTCCCACAAAAAGATTACTACGCACTCGCCGCGTCGTTTGCACAGACCGTTCACGGAGCGAAAACCGTCGACCCCTCGCCTGCCGACTCGCAACTCGCCTGGGAACGACACCAGCAGTCGCAAGTCCCACTGACTGCGGCCCTGCGAAAATTCGCGGCCGAAGAATTGCCGAAACGCTTTACCCCCTGGCAGTCGGCCGAACTTCCTAAACAAGCCGACAATCCCCGCTGGCAGACCCTGGAACCGACCGCCAGCGATGCCGAGCGGTCCTGGCTGAAGTGGTTGCCAAACGGACTCATCGTCCATGACGGGGGGCTGACTCCCGGTACCGTCATGCTGCGACGGGGTGAACGCCGAGTCATCGCCAATGAAGAACGCTACTCGATTCGCTTCCAGACGCATCAAAAGAACATTTCCGCGTTCCGACTGGATGCCTTCACCGACAAAGGGCTGCCAGCCCGCGGACCAGGCCTGAACGGGGATGGCAGCTTTCAGCTCGCCGAAATGAAGGTGACCGCCCGGCCTCTCGATGGAAACGCCGCCGAACCGGCGCAGGAACTGAAACTCAAAGCGGTCTACTCGGCCTTCGAAGAAAAGGACCAACCGCTGGCACATGCCGTTGATGGCAAGCCCGAAACCGCCTGGGTCGTTCGCCCCCCTGCCAACAAGGACAATGCGGCAGTATTTGAACTGGAAGGACCGCTCGCGGGGTTTGCCAGCGGGACCGAACTCAGTTTCGAGCTGAAGTTTCGCGATCTCGGCCTCGGACGTCTCCGTGTGGCTCTCAGCACCGAACCAAACCCCGCCACCTGGGCCGGGGATGTCGTCCCACAACATGTCGGCGAGATTCGAGCCATTCTTGCTGCCAACGGAAACCAAGTCCCCGAACCCCTGCGAGAATCCCTCACCCGCTGGTTTGCCCCGTTCGATAGCGAAACCGCCAAGGTTCATCAAGCAGTCCGGAATCATCTCGCCGCAGAACCACGCCCACCCTTGACAGAAGTCTATACCACCGTCGGCGGTGGCCAGGATGTCTTCCTGTTGCGACGAGGTGAAGTCGATAACAAGCTTGGCAAAGCCGAACCAGGCTTTGTCCAAGTCCTGTTCCGAGAAAACCCCGCTGCCCCTGCCACTGCCGCCCCATTAACCCCCGCCGCAGCGCCGCCAACTCCCAACCCGATCGATCCACGAGTTCGCCTCGCGGATTGGATCACAAATGTCGAACAAGGAGCCGGTCCGTTGCTGGCTCGCGTCATGGCGAATCGAATCTGGCAACATCACCTCGGGGAAGGAATCGTCGGGACCCCCAACGATTTCGGCGCACAGGGAGATCGGCCAACCCACCCGGAATTGCTCGAATGGCTGGCAACCCAATTTGTCTCCGGGGGCTGGCGACTCAAGCCGCTCCATAAACTAATCATGTTAAGTTCCACCTACCAGCAATCGCATGAAGTCGATCCCGAAAACCTGCTACTCGATCCCGCCAACCGCTATCTCTGGCACTACCAGACGAGACGACTCGATGCCGAGTTAATCCGGGATTCGTTGCTGGCCATCGGCGGAAATCTCGATGCCAGTATGTTCGGCCCCAGCATCCTCGAAAACACCCCCCGCCGCAGTGTTTACCTGCGAGTCAAACGGAGCGAACTCATCCCCCTGATGACGATGTTTGATGCTCCCGAGCCGACACAAAGCGTGGGCGAACGAATCAGTACGACAGTGCCGACACAATCCCTGGCGATGATGAATTCCCCTTTCGTCAGGCAACAGGCAGAAAAGCTGGCCCAGCGAATTTATCCAACCAAAGATGTCCCGCTCGCAACGGCGGTGGATTCCGCATATCGCATGACGTTTGCCCGAGGAATCACCGATGTCGAGCGAACACAAATGCTCGCATTCATCGAATCACAACAAGGAATTGTGGGAGGAGATCCCGCCACCACCACCGAACGGGCACTGGTCGAATTCTGCCAGGTCCTGCTCTGTTTGAATGAATTTGTCTATATCGACTGAAACGCGGCTCGACGGCTGCAGCTTCGAGACATGTACGGTCACCCGATTTACGGTCACACCACGGTCCCTGTTTTATTGCCCCTGTTATTTTATTGCCCCTGTTATCAGGATGAATCACGATGCTCCCAGATTACTCGGCACCTCAACTTTCTCTGCCAGCCCGTCGCCAATTTTTGCAGCAGGCGGGACTGGGATTCGGTTCGCTGGCTTTGGCCAGCCTGTTACACCAAGACTCGCAAGGTGCGGTCAGCCCTGGTACGAATCCGCTCGATTTGAAGTCGCCCGATTTTCCGGGTCGTGTCAAATCGATCATCTGGTTATTCATGACCGGTGGACCATCCCAGGTCGATACCTGGGATTACAAGCCCGAGCTGCAAAAACGGGATGGCCAGGATCTGGCAGGGTCTGATCCGAAAACGGGTTTCTTCACCACCAGTGGCAAATGCCTGAAATCACCGTTCCAGTGGAAACAACACGGCGAATCCGCGTCGTGGGTTCCCGAAATTTTTCCGCATCTCTCCAAACACGTCGACAAAATGTGCTTCCTGCATTCGATGCATCTGCGGCAAAACAACCACGCCCCCGCGTCGATCGAGCTCATGTGTGGCACCAACCGCCCCGGTCTTCCCGCGATGGGGGCCTGGATGACTTACGGCCTGGGCTCGATGAATCAGGACTTGCCGTCGTACGTGGTTCTTCACGACACCCGCCCCCGTGGCGACGACCAAATCTGGTCTGCCGGATTTTTGCCAAAAACCTACCAAGCCTTATCGCTGGATGCCCGCCGTAAGGAAGCGGTCGATAACTTGTTGCGAGACAATCGGCACACCGATGCCCAGCAGCGTTCACAACTCGATTTGATCCGGCAGTTGAATCAGAACCACGCCGCAGTTCGCCCAACACAAGCGGATCTGGCCGCGCGAATCAATTCGTACGAACTCGCCTATCGCATGCAGATGTCGGCCCCCGAAGCGATGGATCTGACCAAAGAATCGGAAGCGACTCACAAAATGTACGGCCTCGACAACCCCGAATGCACGACGTTTGGCCGGCAGTGCCTGTTATCCCGCCGACTCGTGGAACGAGGCGTTCGATTCGTGCAGATTTTTGCAGGCAAAGGGACCTCGGCCGACGGAAGCGTGAACGATGTCCCTTGGGATTGCCACTCGGACCTGGAAACGAACCATCGTTCGAACGGGATGCACACGGATCAGCCAGCAGCAGCCCTTCTGGCCGATCTCGAAGCCCGAGGCTTACTCGACTCAACACTGGTGATCTGGGGAGGCGAGTTTGGCAGGACCTCCGATTCGCAAGGAACAAAAGGACGCGACCATAACCCGAACGGGTTTACGATCTGGATGGCAGGAGCAGGGGTCAAGGGAGGCCTGCACTACGGAGCAACGGACGAGTTTGGCTACAAGGCGGTGACGAATAAAGTCCACGTCAACGACCTGCACGCAACGTTGCTCCATTTGATGGGGTTAGAACACACCAAGCTGACATACCGTTTCAATGGTCGAGACTATCGGCTGACGGACGTCGCAGGCAACGTGATCACCGACGTGTTGTCCTGACGTGTTGTCCTGAGATATTGATTTTCCTTTTTCGGATCATTTTTTGTTGAATTCATCGAGAAATTTCGATTGGATCGAGAAAAAAGCCATAATTACGAGCATGGCGTGGACAAGCACGCTTGACTGAATCCAGCCCCCCTGATAAGTTTCCTGCGGTGGCAACGATTCCGAAGAAATGAATCAGAATGACTGGAGTTTTGGGACTCATTCTGACGATTCTGAGGGTAGAAGCTGCAACTCAAATGGGGGATTAGCTCAGCTGGGAGAGCGCTTGCATGGCATGCAAGAG
>JBIKZJ010000647.1:0-2738 GCA_044354755.1 Schlesneria sp.
ATTCATCTGAAACTCGGTCTTGCCCGCAAGGGACCAGACGTTGGTGATCCCGTCACACGAGAGTTCCTGTCCGGCCCAGACACCGGCCCAAGGTCCAGCGGCAACCGTCTGTTGGGCCCACTTTACGCTGCTTCTTTCACCGACCATGATGGTATTGGTCGTTCCATCGATAATGTCTCGCATCCCCACCCTGCGGTTATTACCGCTGTCAAAAATTCCATCATTATCGTGGTTGCCATTGCAGGCCAGGTAATTTGATTTGCCAAATTGGATGGTGCTGGGCAAAATCATCCCGGCACACAAACCACCGCTGGATTTTTGCTGGAAGGGGCGATTCCGATTCACGGATTGCTCTGGATCCGACGGACAGATGAAGACGGGAAGACCTTTTCGCAAGGTCGCCAGGCGAACGGGATCATTTGCCGCCTGCTCAAACGTGCTGGAACCGATGTTCAGCTGGTTGTACAGGTTGGCCTGATCCATGTAGGGAAGGATCATCACCGACCAAGCCCATTGCGAATTGATGGCATTGGGATTGCTGGACCAAGTATCAAGGTAACTGGCATCGGGGAATTCACCGAAAGTGTCATGATAGTTGTGTAGAGAGAGACCGAGTTGTTTGAGGTTGTTTTTGCACTGGGTGCGGCGAGCTGCTTCCCGTGCCTGCTGCACCGCAGGGAGCAACAAGGCGATCAGCACAGCAATGATGGCAATCACCACCAACAGTTCAATCAAGGTAAAGCCACGCAGGGAACGAGGTTTTTTCGGCATCAGAGGTCTCCAGAAAAACTTTAAAACAAAATCACGGCTCAACGGGTGTTGAACCGAGCCGACTGATCGACCGAACACGAGAAAGAATAACGAAATTTTCGGCCGCGTCAGGTAAACATAAGCAGGCGTTCACTTGTGGTCAAGCTTTCGGTTAACCGCAGCCTCAGATTATTTTGTTGACTTCGTGGGCTGGTTGCTCACGAAACAGTGATTCCAAGGTGCCATTGAGATAGAAATCGCGAACGGCGAGTCGTTTCGGCTTACCGCTACTGGTGCGGGGGATCGCTGCTTGGCGCAGCAAGAGAATCTCAATCGGATTCACCCCGATCGCTGCAATGACCTGGTTGCGAATCTGCGTCACCACGAGGTCCAGCGCGAATTCCTGGTCTGCATTTCGTTGGAGTTCAACAGCCAGGATCAGGGATTCCTGACCGTGATGATCGATTGAGAATGCGACGGCTCCACCCGGAATTAACGCGGGATGCAAGCCACTGAAGGACTGCTCGATATCTTCGGGCGAAAGGTTTCGGCCCCGGATAATGAGGATTTCTCGTTTTCGTCCGGTGATGAACAATTCCCCCTGTGCCAAAAAGCCAAGATCACCGGTATGAAGAAATCGTTGCGAGTGGTCATCGAGGGTGATCCGCGAAAAAGCCTGCTCATTCAACTCGTCGCGATGGAAATATCCCTGTGTGACGGCAGGGCCTGACAGGCAAACCTCACCAATTCGCTCGTCCGGCAGCAGTTGGCCGGTTTCGAGATCTTGAATCACGACGTGCGACCCCAAAAAGGTTTTTCCGCATCCGACCATTGTGGTTGCGTCTTGCGGCGATGTGGGTGGGGTAATCCGGTTGGTTCTCATCGCGTCAGAACTGACATCTCGCAAGACGGGTGGGCGTTGCGGGGGGCCCCCTGTCGCCATGAGTGTTGCTTCACCCAGTCCGTAGCAGGGGAAAAATGCGGACTCGCGAAACCCGCAATCGGCGAATTTTCTTGTGAATCGACGCAACGTTTCGGCTCGGATCCGCTCCGCTCCGACATAAGCGATTCGCCATGAGGTGAGGTCGATGTTCGCCAATTGATCGTCCGGAATTTTGTCCGTACACAGTCGAAAGGCAAAATCGGGTCCGCCACAGACGCTGGCATGATGCGTGGAAATCTGTTCCAACCATTTTGCCGGTCTGAGAATAAAGTCTTCGGGTGGGAGGCAGATCGTGGTGTTCTGTGTGAAAAGGGTCGTTAGATAGCTCCCAACGAGTCCCATATCGTGGTAATGAGGGAGCCAGGTGACCCCCGTATCCTCCCCTTCCCTGATCCCCATCCGATCACGGATCATGGTCAGATTGGCGAGCAGATTTCCGTGCGAGATTTGCACCCCTTTGGGTTGTGCCGTGGAACCCGACGTGTATTGCAGCAGGGCGAGATCATGCTCGGAAGCGGGACGAGGCCCCCCGGTGGCGGTCTCGTGACGCCATTCGCTGGGAGTGATGCGCGGAAGTTGGCTGACGGCGAGGTGCTGATTCGCTGGCCGCTGCAGGAATTCGGCGGTTTTTTCGTCCGTCAACACGATCGACGGCTGGCAATCTCGACAAAGTTCCGATAAGGATTCTCCGCTCCGACGGAAACTGGGGATGTGCAGCGGAACCGCAATCACACCGCAAGCGAGAGCTCCCAGAAAAGCCTCCCAGAAGGGGGCTCCCGTCGAAAAGAGCAGCAACGCGCGATCGCCTGGCTGGACCTGTTTGAGTAATGAGCGAGCCGCCGCTGCGGACCTTGTCGCCAGTTCGGCGTACGAGATCGCCTCGTGGGGATTCCAGCGGTTTTCCGGGAACACAAACAGTGGTTTGTCTGGCTGGAGTGAGGCGATGTCCGCCAGGATTGTGGCAAGTGTTTTCATCGATCAAGGTCTCCACCGGGTAGTCTGCCATCGCGATTTGGTCACCACAACATCTTTCACCACGAAATCT
>JBIKZJ010000261.1:0-9017 GCA_044354755.1 Schlesneria sp.
CGATCAGAAAAAAAAACGTCTGATCGAGATTCTGGCCAGCTATGGTCGCGTCGCCGTCGCTTTTTCCGCAGGAGTCGACAGTACCGTCGTGGCAAAAGCAGCACAGATCGCCTGTCAACATAATGCTGTGGCGGTGACTGCGGTCAGCCTGAGTCTCGCGATGGGAGAAAAGGAAGAGGCCGAACAAATTGCCAGACAGATCGGAGTTCGGCATCTGTTCGTTCAGACTCAAGAATTCTCAGACCCGCAATACACGCAAAATCCACACAATCGCTGCTATTTTTGCAAATCCGAACTGTATACCCGACTGATCGAGTTGGCTCCGACGCTCGGTGTTGACGTTTTGGTCAACGGAGCCAATCTGGATGATCGAGGCGACTACCGCCCTGGCATGCAAGCCGCAACCGAATTCCAGGTTCGCTCACCGCTGATTGAAGCCGAGTTCACAAAAACGGATGTTCGCGAACTCGCCCGGTTCTGGGACCTTCCCGTCTGGAACAAACCTGCCACCCCTTGTTTGTCGAGCCGGATTGCCTACGGTATCGAAGTCACTCCAGAACGAGTCCGTCGGATCGATCTCGCCGAACAATTCCTGAAACAACTCCTTGAGATCCGCGAATTGCGAGTCCGCTGCGAAGCGAATGAACTGGCTCGAATTGAAGTTCCATTGGAAATCATCCCCCGCCTGCTCGCCCCTGTCGTTCGCGATCAAATTCGGACGGAACTCCATGCCATTGGCTTCCGATTTGTCACCATCGACCTTGATGGATTTCGATCGGGAAGCCTGAACAATGTGATCTCCATCGAACAACTGCTCACCGCAACACCCCACTGACACGATCCACTGGCACGATCCACTGGCACGATCCACTGGCACGATCCACTGGCACGATCCACTGGCACGATCCGCAAAAAAGTTCATCGGGAAATCTGCGTCGTTCCCCCGCCGACACTCGCGGCCCACCCTCCCACTCCCCCAACAAAACCGAATCAAACCCCAACAAAACCGAATCAAACGCGGCTCACCTCGAACAAACCATTTTCGTGGTAACTCTCGCCCTCGGAATCTGGTATTCTCTCGGCGAGAGAGATACAAGTTCAGTGTCTCAACTGGCAGAGGTCCTTTTCAAACAATGGAGAACTGACGTGGGCGAAACAGGCAAGAAAGACAAGGGCAGGAAGGAAGTCCAGAAGAAACCTGCACTGACGCTGAAGGAAAAACGAAAAGTCAAAAATGAAAAGAAGGGGAAGTAGTCCTCCCGATTTTCTGCAAAAAGTCGATCAAGGAACCCCTCGTTCCCCTCGCGGCTTCCAGGCAAAAACCAAGAGCGTGACAGAAATTCGATTTCTGCCACGCTCTTTTTGTTGCCGGACTGTTGCCGACAAATCTCACAATCAGGCCAACGGCCCAAGGTCGACTGGATGGCAGAGGAGACGCAGATTTTGCGGCCCACCCTTGCTTAAAGACCACGAAACTCAGCCAATACCCGGTACGGGAAACGCTTTGGCGAACTCGCGAATTTCACCCTTCACCGTATCCAAAACGGTCTGTTCTTCGGGTGATTTCAAGACTCGCAAAATCCAAGCCCCCACCTTTTTCATTTCGTCTTGTCGCATACCGCGCGTCGTCAACGCCGCGGTTCCAATCCGAATTCCACTCGGATCCATCGCTTTGCGTTGATCATAAGGAATCATGTTTTTGTTGACGGTGATGCCGGCATGATCCAACCCCTTCTCGGCGATTTTTCCAGTCAATCCAATCGAAGTGACATCACAAAGCATCAGGTGATTATCCGTCCCACCGCTCGCCAGTTTGATCCCCCCGGCCATCAGTGTTTCCGCCAGCGCCCTCGCGTTTTCCACAATTTGCTTGCCGTAAACCTTAAATGATGGCTGCATTGCTTCTTCAAAGCAAATGGCCTTGGCGGCGATGATATGCATTAATGGCCCCCCCTGCAGACCGGGGAAAACCGCTTTGTCAATCTCTTTACCGTATTGTTCCTTACACAAGACGAATCCAGACCGTGGTCCACGAAGCGTCTTGTGCGAGGTGCTGGTCACAAAATCGGCGACGGGAACCGGGCTATTATGAACTCCCGCAGCGACCAAACCTGCATAGTGTGCCATGTCAACCCACAATTTGGCTCCCACCTCATGCGCGATTTCGGCAAACTTTGCATGATCGATTTCCCGTGGATAGGCACTGGCGCCAGCAATGATCAATTTTGGCTTATGCTCTCGCGCCAATTTCACTACCTGATCAAAATCAATTCGATGATCGGATTCACGCACTCCGTACGAAATCGGCTGGTAAAGCTGACCAGAAAAATTCAGGTTCATTCCGTGAGTCAGGTGCCCCCCCATGGCCAGATTCATGGCGAGGAACACATCGCCGGGCTTGAGTGTCGCTTGGTAAACGGCCATATTCGCCTGCGAACCGGCATGCGGCTGTACATTCGCATATTGCGCTCCGAATAGGCGTTTGGCCCGTTCAATCGCGAGGATTTCCACCACATCCACGTACTCGCAGCCGCCATAATACCGTCGTCCTGGATACCCTTCTGCGTATTTGTTTGTGAGCACCGTTCCGGCGGCTTCCAGAATCGCAGTACTGGTGTAGTTTTCGGACGCAATCAGCTCCAGGCCGTCGTGCTGTCGCATTCGTTCATTTTGGATCGCCGACCAGAGAACAGGATCAGCGGTTTGCAAAGCAGACATCGTTCACACGCTCCGAGGAAAAAAGTCGATTCGATTTGTCTATTCGGGATTTTACGGGTTATCCAAATCATGTCTACACGCATGCTCATGTTCATCAAAAAGCCGCGACGAGAACTACATCAGATTGTAGTCACATCGCAAACCCCGTGGTATTGACGAAAACTGAGCACTGTCGACGAAACAAAATCCCGCCGCCCTTTTGCCTTTGCATGTTTTTGGGAAGCCAATTCCATCAGGGTTGAATCTCGCCCCCCCCCTGCCCCGCCTACGTCACAGAGGACAGGATCAAGGACCGTACGTTATAATCATTTTCGCCCCGAACTCGCCACTCCTCACACCCGGACACCTGCGACCTGTGATCTCTGACAAGCCCTCGGAACTGAGCTGCGAATTACAGAGTACCCCTGTTTTGCTTGGGGAACGAGTTGCCTTTACGGGGACTCTGGCCTCGATGACACACCGTCAGGCCATGGATCTGGTTGAGCAGCAAGGGGGCCAGGCGATGCAGCATGTCGGACAACAAACCTCAATCCTGGTTGTCGGTGAGGAAGGTTGGCCGCTGGAGCAGGATGGCCAGCCATCGTTAAAGCTGGAATTGGCTCGACAACTTCATGAGAAAGGGGAGCCGATTCGGATTGTTTCCGAATCGGAATGGTTGAAACTGATGGGGATTGAGCCCCCCGAACGGAAATCACAACAACTTTATACCCCTGCCATGCTGTGCCAGTTGCTGAACGTTTCGGTCAATGACATTCGGCGCTGGGAACGAGCGGGACTGATTAAAGCGGTCAAAAAAGTCTACCGACTTCCCTATTTCCATTTTGAAGAGGTGGCCAGCGCTAGACGCTTATGCGAATTGGCGGCCTCGGGCGTGCGTGCGGAACTGATCACCGCCAGTCTGCAGCGGTTGCACTCGCTCCTTCCACACGTTTCACATCCCCTTGCTCAACTCGAAGTCCTCGCTCGGGGAGCAAGTGGCTTGGTCTTCCGAGATGATTCCGGTTTGATTGAAACGACCGGTCAGCGACTTTTCGATTTCGCTTTATCCGAATCGGCGAGTCCGGCGGACGAAGAACCAACCACAATTCCCATTCGTCCCACCCTGCCCTTGACGCTCGAAGATCAAAACCGCTGGTCAACAGAAGATTGGTTTCACGAAGGCTGCCAGTTAGCTGAATTGAATGAAATCGGATCTGCCATCGAAGCCTTTCGGTTGGCGACACTCGGTGACCCACTGAATCCCGCTTATCACTTCCATCTTGCCGAAGCACTGTATCGCCACAAAAAGCCGCACGGGGCGATTGAGCGTTACCATGTCGCCGTAGAACTCGATCACAACTTCCTCGAAGCCTGGACGCAACTCGGCTGTGTGCTGTCAGAAATTCATGACCTGACGGGGGCTCAAGCCGCATTCCAGATCGCCCTGGATCTGCACCCCGATTACCCGGAAGTCCATTTCCATCTGGCGGGAGTCCTAGAACAACTGGGACAAAAACCAGGAGCCGCCACCCACTGGCTCAAATACCTCGATTTTGACCAGCGAGGCCCCTGGGCAGAAATTGCCCGTGAACGTCTGGATCGAAATTGAAGTGAAGCTCGGCACAGATCAGGAACAGATAAGGAATGCTATCGACGAACCAGTTTCAATTCTAGGATTGCCCCCCATTGTTGTCCCTCGTTTGGAATAAAGCCATGCAACATCAGGCGAAATCGATTCGAGCATTCATCGGCGCCAAGAACTTTCCTGTGTCACAGAAGTTTTACAGGGATTTGGGATTTACCGAATATCTCGTGTCGCCGGACATGTCATACTTTGAAACAGAGGGGATGGGGTTTTACCTTCAGGACGCCTACGTGAGGGACTGGGTCGATAACACCATGCTGTTCTTGGAGGTTGACGGTCTCGAACGCCACTGGAGCGAATTGAACGGATTGGAATTACCCGCGAAATACGAAAACGTCAGGCTATCCCCGATTCGCACGGAACACTGGGGCAAAGAATATTTCCTGCACGATCCATCGGGAATACTCTGGCATTTTGGTGAGTTCAGAAAATGATGTCGTGTTCGGAGTGGGTCCGCTCAAACCGCCAAGAAACCGATTATTCCAAGTAAGACCTCTCCGCCACGAACGGATTGAACCGCTTCGTACGAATGTCTCATGATTTCAATCGGCACTACTGACACCTACAAAGCATTTTTCAGTCGAACAACTTTCCACTCGCCTCGCAGAGAGCCGGTGAAGATTTTTGCAAGAGCAACCCAAAGTCAGTGTAGCCCACCGTCTGTAATCCTACTTAAAAACTCCATCCTAACATGTATTGCCCGATTATCAGGCTTACGATAAAAACCTCTTGCGTGTTTCCCATCCGGACTCATCTGTGCTGTGCCAAAGCGTTTTGTGTTCGAAGGAGTCGACCATGCCGTATTGCCGGAATCTGCTTTTCAATGATTTCGATCAGTTACGAGCAGATTCTTGTGTTCTCAAGATTACGGTCAATTCCCTGCGTACGTTTGGGATGATTGGATTGTTCCTAGCTGGCCTGCTGCTCGTTCCTTCTTTGGGAGCTGCGAACGAATTGTCACCAGTCGAGCAATTGGGAAAGCAACTCTTTTTTGATACGAACCTCTCGACGCCAGCGGGTCAATCCTGTGCAAGTTGCCATGCACCCGAGGCGGGATTCTCAGGCCCAAATTCTCAGGTGAATCTGCGAACGGGTGTCTATCCCGGTGCCGCGGCAGGTCGTTTTGGGAACCGAAAACCACCGACAGTTGCCTATGCGTCGTTCAGTCCCAAACCAACCTTTCAAGACGACAATGAGACTTGGGCCGGAGGACAGTTCTGGGATGGTCGAGCGGATGATCTGATTGCACAAGCGAAGGGGCCACTCCTGAACCCATTAGAGATGAACAATGCCTCTGCTGAGGAGGTAGTGAACAAGGTTCGAAAAGGGGGATATCAAAGATTATTTGAACAAGTTTTTGGACCACGATCTTTGGTCCCTGGCGAAGAGGAGAAGGGATTCGATCAGATCGCCCAAGCGATTGCGGCCTATGAATCCTCACGCGAAGTCAATCCATTCCGCTCGAAGTACGATGCATATCTCGCGAAACGGGCCACGCTGACGTCACAAGAAACGCGTGGCCTCGAGTTATTCGCCGGTCGCGCAAACTGCTCTGCATGTCACCCTCACGAACCCGGGGCAGATGGATCCCCACCTCTCTTTACGGATTTCACCTACGACAACCTCGGTGTACCCCGTAACGAAGCCAATCCATTTTATGAGGCTCCAGCGAACATTAACCCTCATGGCAGACAGTACAAAGACTTAGGGCTTGGGGGCGTGCTGAAACAGGAGTCCCAATTCGGCAAGGTGAAAGTTCCCACGCTCCGCAATGTGGCAAAAAAGCCAAACCGCGAATTTGTGAAGTCATATCTGCACAACGGGAAATTCAAGAGCCTGAAGGAAGTTGTCCATTTCTATAACAAGCGGGACCAGGAACCGAATCAATTTCCTCCAGCCGATATTCCGGCGACAGTCAATCATACTGAACTTGGAAACCTGGGGCTGACTGATGACGAAGAAGACGATCTGATCGCTTTTCTCGAAACTCTGTCTGATGAAATTGTACCGACTGCGCTTCCGCAACCTCTCTGGACGAGCCCTTCTAAGAACTCGCTTCGTGGAATCAGCGATCTCTTGCGGGTCGAGCGTTTTCGGCATCATGTCATTCCGGCATCAGCCAAAAGCGATCAACCAAGACGCTGAGGACGCGATTCGGTGACCGGCAAAAAATATGATCCACGCAAGGTGATGAGTGACAGCCGTTCGAGAGATTGGCTGGAGCTTGAGGGATCCACCTGCTGGGATTTGCCATCCGTTCGAATCAATTACATAGGATTTGATTCTGAGGTCTCGTTCCGATGTTGTCGCGGTTTGGGATGATACCTTGGGATGATACCGAGGTCGCTCGGCGGTGGTTGTGGATTTGCCCGATGCGGAAGAACCGAATGAATTGAAACTCAATTGCATCCGGAAGTCCTTGCAGTCGTGAGGAACAAGGCTAAGGTGATTGAATTTATAGACTCAAAGTCTCGCTCCAAGTCACTTTTTCACAAGCCTCGACACATAGGGCGCGGTGGTTCCCGCACCACGGCTCACCGTTGCAACGGACCCGTTACGCGTTTCCCGGATCAGGGTTACAAAGGGATCTCCGTTGTAGCAGACTTCGTTGAAGAACGTGAAGACGGATGAATGATCGGTGACAAACATCGGTGCCAGCTTGCCAGCGGTGGTCGTGTAGCTGAATCCGCCGAGGATTTCGCTGTGTCCGTTGCCCCGTGTTTCCAAGAGTGTGCCGCCCCGCTCTGTTTTATAGCCGACGACCCACAAGTGTCCGCTGTCGTTGAGGATGTGTGTTCCTTCATTCTCGACATTGAGTTGACGTCCCCAGGCTCGTTGATTCTTGAACTGCAGATGGTGTGTCACGAAGTCCTCGAAAAAGAGCTCGCCCCCTTCGGCCTCATGCGTGAATGTCAGGTCGCAGTCGGAGACGCTGCGGAACACGATGGTGCGTTGCGTGTCGATTTCGATGCCCCCTTGGATGGAGGAGAAGTGCTCGAACACGACGACCGGTGACGATCCGGCGCCGATTCGGAAATCGGGTTTGACTTGGCTTAAGTAGTCGACCCAGCCACCAACTCCGACGACGCGCTGGACTTTGCCCCGGATCACCACCGTAGACTGGGAGGCGTAAGAGCCGGGTAGAAAAACGGTGGTCGCACCCGAGTCCATCGCCTTCTGGATGGCAGCGGACGAATCCGTTTGTCCGGTTGGGTCGGCACCGAAGTGGTCCACGTTGGCCCAGGTCTGCGGATCGTCAGCAGGAGTTTCGGGCGGCTCTTTTACGGGCAGGCGCAGTGACCTCGACTCTGAGGGGAATGGACTCGTTGGCGGGTGTGAACAATACTCGGCGATGATTGGTCCGGCACTGCCGGGTTTGTCGTCGCCAGTGATCCGCACGGCTGCGTACCAATCCGCCGTCGTGACGTCGCCCACGGCGCGACCGTAGCCGCTCGTCTTGATGTCACGCAAAAGGATGCGGCCACCGTTATAGTTAATGATGGCGGGCCACCGGTTGGCTCCTTCCTGTCCCACCTGCTCTGCATCAACTAAGCAGAGTATTCCGTAACTGCGAATCGCAGGAACGGCGTTCTCGCTGCGAAATCCTCGAATGCTGATCGCCTGACCCTCGTTATCAAAACCGAATTGGGACTGACCTCGCAGTGTGATGTGTTCGAATGTCTGCCCGTTGACCGCTCGGGAGGTGCTGATACCGCGTTGAAAGCCGACCACCTCGCAATTTTGCACGAGCAGCGGACCGTTCATATCTTGGTGACCCAGATCAAGGCCGACGAGTCCACTCCCTTCGGTCGCCATGAACCGACAGTTCCTCACCGCACCAGAATTGTTCGAGTAGAACTGCAGGCCGATCGCGCCGGGATTATTTTTGCCGACATCGAACGTGATGTCCTGGACGTAATTGTGAAACCAGTCGGCGGACCCAAACCCGCCACACCACATAATGGCTGCGGGCTGCTTCGGGTCGGTGAAGGTTCCGTCTTTCAGTCGAATGACCGTCTTCGTAGCGTTCTGGCCCTGCAGGAAGTTGTTGCCCCAGGCCTCTTTGCCGGCCGAGTTCTTTTTTGACCAGTGAAGTGGCTTGGTGACCAGATACGTCCCATTCGGGAAATAGAGAAGCTTGTGTTGGCCCATCACATCGAAGAGCGCCCGCTGAATCGCATCGGTGTCATCTGTGGTTCCGTCGCCCTTGGCCAGATACGGTCCCTTGGTGACATCGACAACCGCGTGAGTCGCCGGGTAGGCGATGTTCGCGCTTTCATTGAGTGTGGCCCCGATGACGGGGGCATCCGCTGCGAATAGGGCGGACCATGAAAGGCCGGCCATACCGAGAACCAGCCAGACGACGTGGTGATTCCATGGTGAAGAGTATTGACAATGTGGCATCAGTCGAACCTGTGAAAGCGCGTGAACGATCTCGTTTCAGCTTTGGAAGCAAAACATACTCGATAATTCAACATAAATGGCACCGGCGGGGAAGGCGCTCGCCCTTGCCATCAAATTTTTGCCTGAAAACGATCGATCGCTTACCGGCGTGTCGTCGTCGGCTTCGGGAAAGGCGGGTTTGATCACTCGGATCGTTTCACCGTCATCGGAGAGCCGCAGCTTTCGTGAAGCACCGCGTTTGACGTCGGCCAACTGTGCAAAGCGGCAATAA
>JBIKZJ010000648.1:0-2722 GCA_044354755.1 Schlesneria sp.
ATCACAACGAAGGGAATGGCACGTTTATTGATGTGGCTGCCAAACTCGGGGTTGCCGAAGAACAATGCTCGAAAGGATCGGCCTGGGGTGACTACGATGGAGATGGCCGTTTGGACTTATTTGTTTCGAATATGAATGCTCCTTGTCGTCTTTATCACCAAGAGTCCGATGGAACCTTTCGTGATGTTGCGGCCAAGCTTGGTGTCACGGGGCCTCCTCATAGCTTCGCCTGCTGGTTCTGGGACTATGACAACGACGGCAGGCTCGACTTGTATGTGAATGATTATTCGAGCAACCTGGCCGAGTTTGTGGCGGTGCTGGTGAACGAGCCGCTGGTTCACCAGAGTCATCCTCGACTTTACCGAAATCTCGGCAACGACGGATTTCGCGATGTCACTGCCGAGGTTGGGTTAGACCGTGACATGATGCCGATGGGGGCAAACTTTGCGGATATTGATAACGACGGTTTTCTGGACATTTATCTGGGGACGGGGCGAATGGCACTGGAAGTTCTGGTCCCCAATCTGATGCTCAAAAACGAGGGGGGACGCCAGTTTCTGGATATTACCTCGTCAACGGGAACAGGACATCTGCAAAAGGGGCATGGAATTTCGTTTGCGGATTGGAACTGTGATGGAAACATCGACTTATTTGTCGAGGCCGGAGGTGCTGTCCCCGGTGATCGTTCGTATAACCTGTTGTTCCAGAATCCGGATCACGGCCACCACTGGTTGAAGGTTCGCTTGATCGGCAGCAAGACGAACCGGTCGGCGATTGGTGCACAGATCAAAGCGGTGGTGGTGGGACCTGATGGGGCTCGGCGTTCGATCTACCGTACGGTTGGTAACAATGGAAGTTTTGGTGGCAACACGTTGGTCGAATCGATCGGGTTGCTGGAGGCGACGATCGTGTCGGAATTACAGATCTACTGGCCAACCAGTCAAACCACGCAAACTTTCCGCGAGATTCCCGCTGATCAGGGGATCGAAATTACCGAGGGAGTCGATTCCTTGCAGCCGTTGCCGCAGAAACGATTTTCGGTTCCCCAGGATGCTACCACGAACAGGAATTGAGATCTCCGCAGCCAAGGGATGTTTGAAGAGAATCACTGAGAATGAACGGAAACCTCGTCGGAGATTCTGCGGAG
The DNA here is from genome assembly GCA_044354755.1 of Schlesneria sp. Lineage (GTDB taxonomy): Bacteria > Planctomycetota > Planctomycetia > Planctomycetales > Planctomycetaceae > Schlesneria. The sequence goes on from JBIKZJ010000648.1 coordinate 1,148, forward strand.
GATTGTGACCCATCAGCATGAGCTCCGATCTCGATCAAAATGATGGCTAAAAATGACGACGAAAAAACGGGTCCGTTGATTGATCCCTCGCAATCGGATCAAACCACCTCCACTCGTTGAAGGATTCCACTCGATGTCCTCACCGATTTCTGCGGTCGTTGCCAGCCCTTCGCGACAAAGACCCCTCTCGTTTGCGAAAAAGCTGCTGTTTAGCCTGGTCGCGACGCTTTTACTGCTCGGGGGTATCGAATTCCTGCTGGCGATACTGGGAGTGAAGCCACGTTATCTGACCTCAGATCCGTTTGTCGGTTTTGATCGCGGTTCGCCCCTCTTTGTTCCGCGAGCCGAGGGAGAAATCCTGCGAACAAATCCCGTGAAGCTGGCCTATTTTAATGACCAGCAATTTTCCGCCAAAAAAACCGCCAAGACTTATCGGATTTTTTCTGTGGGTGGATCAACGACCTTTGGTCACCCCTATCATGACGCCACGTCATTTACAGGGTGGTTGAGAGCTCGATTGAAAGATGCAGATCCTGATCGAGACTGGCAAGTTCTGAATTGCGGCGGGGTTTCTTATGCCAGCTACCGGATTTGTCATTTGATGCAGGAATTGGCGCAGTATGAGCCCGACCTGTTCATCTTTTACGAGGGGCATAACGAGTTTCTGGAAGATCGGACTTATGCGGGACTCAAACACCGCAGCTCGATGCAGAAATTGGCGGATTCGGTCATTTCACGCACTCGCGTTGGGACCTCGTTTGAGCGAATTCTGCGAGGAAACCCCAAACCGGGAAATCGGATGCCGGCGGAAGTGGAAGCGATCCTCGACAAAAGTGTGGGGCCGGCCAGTTACCACTATGATCCACAACGGTCGAAGGATGTGCTCGATCACTTCCATGCCAGTCTTGATCGAGCCTGTGCGATTGCGCGAAGTGCGGGAGCCCAAATCCTCTTCGTCAAACCGGCGGGGAATGTGCGTGACTTCAGTCCGTTCAAAAGCGAATCGGGGCAACTTGATGAGACCACGTCGGCAGAGTGGCAAGAGTTGGTAACCCAGGGACGGCAGGCGACGGCCGCGGCGCAATTCGATACCGCTGCCACCGCGTTCGTCGCCGCCGCACAACGAGACCCTCGGCATGCCCTGACCCAGTGGGAAGCAGGAAATGCCTTGTTTCAGGCGGGACGGGTCGCGGAGGCTCGTGGATTCTTTTTGCAGGGGGTCGATGAAGATGTCTGTCCCTTACGTGCGACTTCGGCGATTCGTCAAGCGGTGACGGACGCAGCCGTTCGGAATGGTGTCCCTTGGATCGACTTTCCTCGACTCATTGAAGACGAGCTGGAAGCGGTTGTGCATCATCGAATTCCGGGTGACGAATCCTTTCTTGATCACGTACATCCCACGGTCGAGCAGAATCAGCGACTCGCCTGGGCGTTGTATGAGCAGCTAGTCACGCTTGGAATTGCGCCTCCCTCGAAGCCTGATCCCGATTTGATCGAACGCGTTTCCCAAAAGGTGATGGAGGGGGTCGACCCCAAACAGCATGCGATTGCATTGGTTCAGGTGATCCAAATTCT
>JBIKZJ010000649.1:0-2721 GCA_044354755.1 Schlesneria sp.
TTCCGATCATCCGCACGATACGAACACCCCTTTTCGATTCAGTCCCCCGCAAAAACAAACCTCCGCGTTTTGCCGACAACCCGAAGCCCGGTCCCCATTGAAAACCCACTCGGGCGGTTCCGGTCGCCTTGCCGTTTGCGGTCCTTAGTCCCCCTTGGCGAGCAAACGACGGACAGCATCAGCCTTTTCACGATCCGACAGGGGAAGCCCCGCAATCATCGCCAGGGCGGCGGCAAAGTCCGTTGTTCCCGGCTTCACTTCGGGTTTGCTGGTGAGCGTCTCAGCCCCTCGGGTTTCGTTCCTTTTTTGGGTTTCTAGTGCAACATTTGGTGCAACGGTATTTTTTGATTGACGTAAGTCTAAACAGGTTATCACTTGCAACTCTAATTCATCGGCCTCCGAAGCCGAAGGTTGCAAGTTCGACTCTCGCCGAGAACACTTTTCAAAAGAACCCTCGCCCGCAAACCTTGCTGGCGAGGGTTCTTCGCTTGTTGTGCGCTGGTTTCATCCGATGCCGATCGAGCAGGTAACAAATCAGCAACTTCGGATGTTCGATGACAACTGGTGATCCCACTCCGATCGCGTGATCTTGTATAGGCAGTGCGGGCGCAGTGGGTCACCTTCATCGAGGCCAGGATGCTCGAAGTTCAAATACGTATTTGTCATTCCGATGCGCTGCATCACGGCGATCGACCGTAGATTCGTGAATGCGGTGAACGAGACGACCTCCGATAGACCGAGCTGCTCAAACGCCACTCGAAGCGACCCGTTGGACCCCTCGGTGGCGTAGCCTTGCCCCCAAGCCGATCGCTTCAAACGCCAGCCAATCTCGATACACGGACTGAACGGGAATTGCCGCTTGGGCACTGACAGGCCGATGAATCCAAGAAATTCCCCCGTATCGAGTTTTTCGACGGCCCAATTGCTCCACCCAAGCTCCTGAAACTGCTGCCACCAACGATCGATACCCGCATTCGATTGCTCGGCACTCAACAGAGCGGGAAAGAATCGCATCACCTCCGGATCACAATTCATCGCGGCAAACGGGGCGCAATGATGATCCTGCCAGACCCGGAAGGCCAGTCGCTCTGTGTTGAACTCGATCGCCGCAATCGCCACGAAAACTCCCTGTGACAGAGCTGAGACCAAACATCACCCTGATGCTGGCATTAGGGGAATTTTATCTCATCGCCAGCGTCTTGTATCGCCGGAGTCTTGTGATGGCGACGGCTGAAAATCCGAGCCAGCCAAGGCGTGATTTTTTTGCGATCAGAATCCATCTCAGAGGATCCTGCCTTTTCTTTCGGATCAAAAAAACTCCGATCGATTATTTGGCCAAATAATCGATCGATAACTCGAGTTCAGGGACTTCGGGATGATTAAACCTCAGCTGCACACGCTCGGCATTGGTCCCTTGGTGTTTGACCGATTGTCCCGGTGGAATTTCAATCTCGGCCTGATACATCTTGGAATTTCCAAACGGTTTTCCCGTATCGAGCAACCGAACTTGGGGGCGAGCCCCTGCCGGTTCAACCGACTTCAAGACAAGTTCGTCGTCCAGATTCTTCACCACCAACAGAAACTTCGCTTTCTTGCCAACCGAAGCCGAAAATTCACCAAAAAAAAGTTGATTCGTGTCGGGATTGAAATTCGCCCCCTTGACTCCCCTCAGCTCAATAGACTGGGAACGCCGTCCTTGAACGCTTAAATACATCGGCATTTCTTTTTTGCCATACGTGATATTCAATACGATCTCTTCACGAAACAAGCCGACGGGAATCTCGGGTCCTGCTTCAAGCTTCAGCACGTATCCAAATCGGGATTGATTGGCCTTGATTTGTTGATCCCCCGCAGGCTGCCAAGTCACCTTCACGTGGGCGTTTTCGCGTGGTACTTCGGTGATCGTGAATTCATCCAAGGTTTTGGAGCCAACATAACCCTCCACGATGGTGGGCTCGGTGTTTGAAATCAGGCCAAAATTCCAGGGACTGGCGGGTACAAGGCGGAGCAGGGGAAGAGTCGCATTGGTGGGCATTTCTAAACCGTCAGCATCCACGGCGGCAACAACGCTTCCAAGCACCGCCAGGTTGAGTGTCCTGTTTTCTGGATCGGTCGTATAAATCGGTACCGTTTGGCGGAACTTTTCGGTTTTCGAATTCATCTTCCACTTGACGAGAATCTTCACGGATTCACCAGGCGCCAGGGGTCCTGCCGACATGGCCTCACCGTTTTCTCCCGTGATTTCACCGACAGTACATTGGCAACTTGGGGATCCCATTTTGAAGTCTAAAACGCCTGGACCGACATTCTTAAGTTGAAAGACGTGCTGATCTTCTGAGCCAACTTCTTTCTCGCCGAAATCAAATTCCGTTTCCAGAAGCTCAACCTTTCCAGGAGTCGCCGAAGGTTTCAGCGGAAGAATCTCGTCGACCACGACAGGTCCCTTGTCCCCATTCGCCGTAACAGGCTGCGGCGGGCCGCCTCCAAGTCCCCGACTAAAAATCAATAAGCTCAGCACTGACAGACCACAAATCAGCGATACCCAAAACAACACAGATTTCAAAATGAACACCTCTTGACGTTATCTTAGACCGATGATTGATCGGCTTTCACACAAATTCTCAGGAAGGGCGACACGAGACATTCAGGGGTTCAGCACCCAGGTCCGGTTGTTATAAGACCAGTCGTTCCCATGCCGACCGGCGCCACCCGTGACGATCA
>JBIKZJ010000265.1:0-8969 GCA_044354755.1 Schlesneria sp.
TGTGACCATCCAGTCTCCAGCCCGGTTTCGCGAATCGACATCAGCAAAACCGCCTGGCTCAAAAGCATGGTTTAGCCCAGGTTTCCAGCGATCGCTGTACCAGTTATAGGAAGCCTTATCTGGCTCGTGGATAATATTCTCTTTTGCAAGTGCATCAATTAGCGGCTCAGAATTCTCGGAGGGTTTCACCACGGGATCGTCTCCGTTGTGAAATACGATTGTCGGCGGAAACTTGGCCACGCCGTCTCCGATCAGCGGAGCGACGTACCCGTAGAAGTTGGCAAACGCGCTGACCGTCCCTGCAGGCATCGCATTGATGAACGCCATCGAGACACCGGCCCCGAGCGAGAAACCGGCCAAGCCGACTCGCGAAGCATCCACATCGGGGCGATTCGAAAGATGGTTAAAGGCGGCGGTGAGCGCAGGCAACTTTCCGGCGATGTCGTTGTCAAGAGGGTTGCCTCGTCCATTCGCGTAGTATGTCGGAAGCGCTGTGACAAATCCCAAGGTGGCGAGTTGCTCAGTAAAATTACGGAGCAGTTGCCCGAAGGGTGCGCCAAGCCCAAAGTTGCCGTGGACGACGATGACGAGTGGCAACTTCATTCCCGACGGTGCCGCAGCAATCTCAATGTCAAACGAGGTCGTCGCATCAACGTCGTAGGACTCTTTAATCAACATTTTGGTCCCCATTGAAATGAGTCATCGAAAAACCTCCGATTCAGCAACCGGAAATTAAAGGTAACGCGGGCGTCTTCGCCTGGCGTTTACCGAGTCGCTCAGCAATTTTATTCTCTGAGATTGAGTTTTGGAAGCGAAATTGTTCGTTCAACGTGGGCTTTTTTCCGCTAATTGAACCTGTCCCCGCTTCCGCCGCCCGCTTCGCAGTCATGAGCCGTAATTTCTCGGCCAACCGCAATGATTCTCGTTTTCCCTGGGTTATATGCACCTAAAAACTTCGTAAGCCCTCCGCCGCGGAACGCCGAGCGTCGGCTAATAAACCGACCATCGGGAAGCGATCCATTCGCCGTTTGGGTGCGTCAGTTTGTTCGCGCGATCCTCGGATCTACTCTCTCATCATGCGCATCGCCAGCGGAAGAATTAATTCCTTTTGCGTTTCCGAAGGTGAGAATTGTATTGTTACCAGTCGCCAGCAGATTTCGTCCCCGTCTTTGATTTCGAAATCGACGAAACTCTTGAAACCAATATCTACCGGTTCGGTCTTGCTGCGAGAAATACCATCTCCATTATTCGCCCGGACGTAGTACTGCCAAACAAGGCGGATCATAGGGCTTTCCGAAATGGATTGTGATTTCAACGCATAAAGACCACCGTCTCGGGAATTCGCTCCAAGCGTCAATCCCTTGTTATCCTTGCCAGTAGTAATTTTTCCGTCCCCGTTGAAATCATAGCCACCAGAATAGAAATGCATCATCGATTCCATCAATGTTATAGGGGTACCGGCTGCCGATGTGATCGTCTTGGCCGCGTAACTGAATCCGTTCGGAGAGGAAATTGGAAATTTCGAAGCACAGAATTCCAGTGCCGTTTTGATGGTCGTAGCGGAACCATCGGCAGGAGCAGGTACGTCCAAGTGGCGATTGAAATACAAACCAGCAATTCGAAGTCGGACTTTCATGAGTTTCTCCTGAAATGGGTAAAAATCGGTCAATCAAATCACAAACTGGCGCGTCCAATTGAAAATGCAGTTTTTCAATTTCTTGCGTTAACTGGAAAAGTCTATATGGGTTTGTTAAAAATGAGATGTATCGGGTGTCGCGTCCGAATGGGGACGGTGAGTCATGAATCTTGAATTTCTGCACCCACGATACCTAACGTAAGCCGACCGATCAGCCTGTCATGAAATTTCTGGAAAATCGGCAGAATTTCAGAAATACTGCAAAAGGACCGTGGAGGGCCGTGGGATGGAGGGCTTGGGATGGAGGGCTTGGGATGGAGGGCTTGGGATGGAGGGCTTGGGATGGAGGGCCGTGGGGACATGGTTTCCACTTGAAAACACCTTGCGAATTCGCCCAACCTGCCTGAATCACCGGTTTTGATCACGTTTGATTTGGATTGGAGTGATGGCGAGGATGGCTCGAGCGTAAGTATATGATTCCGCTGAAGTTGCAATTGTGCATGTGATGAATCGCATGGTTCGTCGCTGCGATCTTCTCGGTGACGATCCGGTAGCTGGCAAGAATGATGATCACCGCAAAGCGATGACACCTCGGTGCAGCGCCGACTTGAGTCATTGTTTCCGCCACTTTCAATTCCACCTCCGCGACCTGCCAACTGAAGCAAGAATTCTGTAACGATCCTGTTGGAACCGTGATGCCTGTAGCGATTGGCTCTGATGAGTCCCCTCAAGTGATGTCGCCGATTGCGTTGATCCCAGCGAATAATCAGCGATTGGGACCTCAAGCCAGTTCTCAGCAGTTTCGTTGCAGAGGCAAGGGCTTTCTTCTCATATCACTGCGTGGATTACCTGGAGTGACTCGATTGGACCTGAATGCAGATGGTTCTCGGAAAAAAAGTGACCTGATCGTTAATTGGACTTATCCCTGTTTCCATAGCCCTCATCAAGAACAATCATTAATGTTTATTTGAGCAAGAAATGTTTAGTCGATATCAAAACGAACCCGGTTGCCGCCAATCGGCCTTCGTGTGAAGAAAGCATTAACGGCAACTCGGATTCAGTTCTTTGTTGATTGATTCAGTTCGAGCTGGTCATTTGCCCAACATGGCGACTTTGGCCTCAAAAGCACTTCCAGTCTTAGGTGTGGTTGGTCCGCCCAGAACAACAACGAGTCTCCACACAACCATGTCTCCGTCTTGAAGAGCCAATTCCTTGGGGAGTGGATCCGAAAACTTCTCAATCTTATGGTTAGGAAGATTGATCTGCTTGCCGTCACGGATTAAATACCATTGCCAGGTCGATATCGAGTTGCCACTTACTGCCCCGTCCGTAAGTGAGTAAAGCCCAGGCTCAATTTCTCTTCCACTGCTGATACTTTTGCCAAGAGCGATATGAGCACTCGCTGTCTGCAGGGTTCCATCCGGCGCCTTAACGAATTTAAAGTCCGTAGGACCTCCACCCGCGGCGAGCATGACGTCCTCAATTGTTGGTTTTTTAATCTCGAGCGTGACCTCTTTTGAAAACTGAATACCCACAACTCGAAGCTTGATCTTCTTGAAAATCTCCAAAAAACAACCAAACCAAAATTGAGGCACGCACTACGCATGCCCAACATCAAAAAAGCAACGCGAATCAAAAAACAGCATGCTCAAATTATGAGTTCCGCGAGTAAATTTCCACGGGCAACCGAAGTGAATCGACAAAAGGTAACGCCACCCACAATCTCAATGGCATACCGTGTATCGATTGTTGATGCTCCCTGAAAGGAGTGTTTTTTAACGAACAGTCATCGTGTTGTGAGCTTTTAGTTGTTGCGACCTGCAAGAATTTCTGTCTCATTCTTCCTCATCTTGACGAGCCAAAACTGGGTCGTCAAGTCTAAAATATGTTTTTTCGAAATTTTTTGTGCGTTTTGTTTTGCGTCGATTGATTACCTGAGGTGGATACTTCGATCGGGTTTTTGGTGAGGTATCAAAATGAGCAAATGAGATAGTTTAAGTGTACAATTACTTTTTGGTGATTTGGCGAAGATAGATCTCCGTAAGGGTTCCGAAAAGGCTCGTGGTTAATCGTCTGGTGGCCGACCGATCTTTGAGGATTGACGAATCCGACTTTGAAAACTGGACCGGCTCTTCCCAGTCCCAAAGGGGCGTCAGTCAATAGCCAAGGTGCGTAAGCCCCTGGAAAGCAGTAGGACCACATTCCAGAACCCCGACGGGGTGAACGTCGTGTGGAATCGTGATCAATCCTGAGCGAGGGTGGTAGGGGGCTTCCCGGAATTGAACTGTCGCCGCGTTGCGGCTAAGGTGAAGGCAATTCATGGCCGGGCGGGCTCGACGGGATACGGTTCATGGGGTGGTGCACCGACTCGAGCTACCTATTTTGCTTGGGGCTGTGTGTTAGCTTGCCAGTCGCTGCTTCCACCGACGCGGGGTCATGGGAGAGCCGTTTTGTGCGGTTTATGTTGTAATCCATATCCCAGAACGCGCGCCTCCCTTGTGTTCGGTCCAATAACTCGGGGCCGGTTGAGGGCTGATATGGGTTGGGGGCTGCGGAGTGACGGACTGCCATCTGGACCACCTGCTGCAGCGACGAAATGCCCCCTTGATGAGTTACTGCGGCGATGAACTGCTGCTTTGGCGAGTTGCTGCGGTTGCACAACTGTTGATGTGGCGAACGGTTTGTGTGGCGAACGGTTTGTGTGGATGTTCGGCGAATTGCCGGGAAGAAAAGAGGCAAAGATGCCATGAAAAGCAGGATTTCTGGAACCCGCATTGACTGAAGTTGCTGCGGATTAGATGATGCTACGGATTGGATTGGCGGACCTTCGGAGCTGCGGTGGCGGTTTTGGGTTTGTCGGCTGGTCCTGCACCCGCCGTCGGGATGACGCGCGATTGACACCGAGCCAAGGATGGCACACATGACTTTTGAACTCATCGACGAAATGGAGCGGCTCGGAACGCCGCGAATTTTGGTTATTGGCGATCTGATCCTCGACCGCTATGTCTGGGGAGATGCCGAACGAATCAGCCAGGAAGCCCCTGTGATTCTCCTCCGTGAAGATCGACAAGAGACTCGTCTGGGGGGGGCGGCCAACGTCGCCAATATGCTCCGCGGACTCGAAGCGGAAGTCACCCTGGCTGGCGTGGTGGGTCACGATGCGGATGGGGTCGATATTGCTCAGGAATTGGCACGGTTTGGGGTCGATTGTTCGGCTCTGGTCGTGGATACCGATCGCCCGACCACCTGCAAAGTTCGTTTTATGGGGCGGGCTCAGCACCGACATCCTCATCAGATGTTGCGCGTTGATCGAGAGGTTCGGCATCCGCTGCGAACCGAAATCGCGCAACAATTGCTGAAGCAGTTACTCCCCCGGTTGCATGAGTTCCAGGCGGTCTTGATTTCGGACTATGCCAAAGGGGTTTGTACCGGCGAATTGTTACGGCCACTGATTGAAGCGGCGCGGGGAATGGGTTTGCCCGTGATCGTTGATCCGGCCGCAGGGGGTGATTACCAGCTCTATCGGGGGGCGACTGGTGTCACGCCGAACCGATCGGAAACACAGAAAGCGACCGGGGTCGAGGTTCGCTCGATCGAGGCGGCGTATGTCGCCGGTCAATTGCTGGTGGAAAAATTTGGTCTTGAAATGGCTTTTGTGACGCTCGATCGCGACGGCATTGTGCTGGCTCGTCGCGGCGACCAGTCGGTTCATCTGCCGACTCGTGTGCGCGAGGTTTATGATGTCACCGGAGCGGGTGACATGGTGCTGGCGATGTTCGGTCTCGGGATGGCGGCGGGGATTGAACCGACAAAACTCTGTCGCCTGGCGAATGTCGCGGGTGGGCTGGAAGTCGAACAGGTCGGCGTGGTCCGGATCAGCCGCAAGGAAATTTTGACGGATCTGCTGCATGGAAGTCGCCGAGCCGCAGGCAAAGTGTGTTCGTTGGCTGAGCTGACTCGAAATGTTTCCGCTCGACATAAGGCGGGACAGAAGGTGGTCCTGACGAATGGATGTTTTGACCTGCTGCACATTGGCCATCTTAGCTATCTGCAAGAGGCGGCCCGCGAGGGGGATTGTCTGATCGTGGCGATCAACAGTGATCACAGCGTGCGCAGACTCAACAAGGGACCGGACCGGCCTATTTTTGATCAAGAGTATCGGGCTCAGATGCTGGCGGGACTGGAAGCGGTCGATTACGTCCTGGTTTTCGATGAAGAAACGCCGCATGAAATTCTGCGGCAACTGCAACCGGATGTGCTCGTCAAAGGGGGGACCTACCGCGATGACGAAATTGTTGGGCGCGAAGTGGTGCTGGAATATGGAGGCCGGGTCAAAGCGTTGGGGGTGACACCCGGGGTTTCCACGACCGAGATCGTCCGGCGATTGCGTGATGCTGAGACCGAGGCGATTTCGATTCCACTGGCTCAGGCGGGTAAGCGGCGTGCCGCTTGAACGAAATCGAATTCCAGGATATTCGAATACCAAATCCAAATCCCCCTGCCGATACTTCCTTTTCTGCCTCGTGCTGACGGCTGGTTGTGCCATGAAGATTGCAATTTTTCTGCCAAACTGGATTGGTGACGTGGTGATGGCTACGCCCGCACTGCGTGCCATTCGTGATCAGTTTCCGTCGGCGGAAATTGTGGGGATCATGCGACCGTATGTGGCAGATGTCCTGGCCGGGACGGGGTTGATCGATCGTACGGTGTTTTCGAATCCTCGGGGAAAAAACCGGTCCCAGCGGGATTGGTCGCTGGTGTGGTCATTGCGGGCAGAACAGTTTGATACGGTGCTGCTACTCCCCAATTCGCTGCGGACGGGGATGTTGGCCTGGCTGTCGGGAGCTCGGCAACGCGTGGGATTCGCTCGCGATTTGCGGGGCTGGCTGTTGACCGACGGTGTTGTTCCTAAGTCTAAGGGGACACCGCATCCTGTGCTCGTAGAATACTTACGGCTGGCGGAACAGCTTGGCTGCCAAAGCCTGTCGCGAAAGACCGAGTTGGCGGTTCTGCCGGAAGATCAGGCGAAACTGGATAAATTCTGGTCGGGCCGATGGGTGGTTGATCAGGGTGTCTGGAAGCAGGCTGCGGATCATCAGTCAATTCCCTATGTCTGTCTGAATACTGGTGGGGCATTTGGTGCTGCCAAGAATTGGCCACGAGAATACTTTGCCACGTTGGCCCGACGGATTGCGGTGGAATTGAATCAAGGTGTGCTGGTAGTTTGTGGTCCGTCGGAACGGGATGATGCTCGTTGGATTGCGACCGAAGCGCGTCATCCGTCGGTCTTTAGTTTTGCCGACGTGCCACTGAGTATCGGCTTGACCAAGGCGGCGATCCGATCGGCCGATTTGCTGGTGACAACCGATTCGGGGCCGCGACATTTCGCGGCACCATTTGGTACACCGGTGGTGACGTTGTTCGGGCCCACGCATATTGCGTGGAGTGAAACGTTTTACGAAAACGGGCTTCATCTTCAGCATCGACTCGACTGTGGTCCCTGCCAGCAGCGGGAGTGTCCGTTGAAGCATCATCGCTGCCTGCGTGATCTGTCGGTGGAAACGGTCTTTGAAGCGGTTCAGCGTCAACTTGTTCGAAATCAGCAGCGCCGACGGCAGGTTGCTTGATCGGTGCGTGGTATGCATAGAGCGCAACTGAAAACTGAAAACTGAAAACTGAAAACTGAAAACTGAAAACTGAAAACTGAAAACTGAAAACTGACTGCCGCGCGCTTGGTTGGCCGTTGAACCGGTTTTTTACCGTGAGAAATGTCTGATACTTGTTCCCGACTGCTGACTTCCGTTGAGTAATTTTTCCCATGCATATTGCCCTCGTCCGTCGTCACTGTTCGCTGAAGAAAGCAGGGGCAGAGCGGTACTGTGTCAATTTGTTTCGGGGACTGCAGAGGTTGGGACATCAAGTCACGGTGATTGGCGAGGGGATCGACGAGGAACTGCGGAGTGAGGTCGAGTTCCTGCAGGTCCCGGTCAACAAATGGACGTGGCAGACGCGAACGCAAGCCTTTGCCAAAAGCTGTGGAACGCTGATTCGGAAACACTCGTTCGATATCGTGCATGGGCTCTCACGGGTCGAGGGGCTGGATACGTTTCGGTTGACCGATCCGATGCAGACACATTGGGTGAAGGTCTGGTACCGCCACCCGGTCTCGCAATGGCTGCAGCAGCACAACCCGCGGCATCGAGCGATCTTTGAGCTTGAAAAACAGCTTTATGGTCCCTCGGGAGTGCGCCGGGTGATTGTGCAGTCGAAACTCGACGCACGATTATTGACCGAGTACTTCGGGGTTGATGAATCGCGTATTCGTCGGATCGTCAACGGTGTTGATACCCATGTTTTCAATCCCGAAGTGCGTCAGCAGCGTCTGGCCGTGCGAAGCGAGGTCCTGCCACGTTTCGGCTCGCACCTCACGGGGAATACGGGTTTCAAAACGGGGGCCGCGGCATCCGAACGATTTCAGGGGGATGACTCGCCGCTGTTGGTCTTTGCGTCGATGGACTTTCGGCGCAAGGGGCTCGATTCGTTATTAACGTCGCTAAGCTTACTGAAAAATCGGGATGTCAAGCTGCTGGTGCTGGGGGCGGGTGATATCGCCGGATACCAGCGGATTGCCCGCTCGCTGGGGGTTGAGCAGCGCGTGTGGTTTGCTGGGCGTCAGTCCTCGATTGAACGGTACTATGCCGCAGGTGACTTGTTTGTGCTGCCGACGGTATACGAGCCATTTCCGAATGTGAATCTCGAAGCGATGGCGTGTGGGACCCCTGTGATTACGACTGCTTCGGCGGGGGGGGCGGATATCATCGAATCCGGGCGTAATGGTTATGTGATTCCGGATGCCTGGGCGGTGCAGGCGTTGACCGAACAGATCGATTACCATTTTCAACTGCCAGCAGCGACCCGACAGGCGATGAGTGACGCCTGCTGGGAGATTGCCTCGAAGTTACGGGTGGAAGAAAACGCCCGGCAGGTCGCTCAGGTTTTTGAAGAAGTGCTGCGGGAAAAAGAGTCCGCGTAGAGTCGCTTTTCTCAGATGATCTCGACCATGCACTTCTTGGTCACGCACCCAGCACCGAATGGAGTTTAGCTCGGGCGTCATCAAATCGAGTGATGATCAGGGGATCAAGCCGCTCGCCGGATCTGCTCGGACGATACCGTCATTGGCAACGTCCCTGCTCCCGTCTTGGCGGGTGGAGTGTCCGAAGGTTTTGGTTTTGGACTTGGTTTCAGGCTGACGGCCGGGCGTTCGATCAGTTGCCACGAGAGCATTGCCAGCACCACGGTGACTCCCGTCACCAGTGCCAGAAGCCAGGGGTTT
>JBIKZJ010000266.1:0-8965 GCA_044354755.1 Schlesneria sp.
AAAATGACGAATGTTTTACTGGAAGGGGGAGGAACTTTGCTCGGATCCTTTTTTGATGCGTGTCTTGTTGATGAAGTTCATGCTTTTATTGCCCCGAAAATCGTGGGGGGTGCGCGGGCCAAGTCTCCCGTTCTGGGGCAAGGCCTCGAGACGATCCCTGCCGTTTCGTCCCTGGAGGATCCGGAAATCGAAGTTCTCGACGGTGATCTGTACCTGCACGGCCCTGTTCGAAGACCGCTGCGGAATCTGCAATGAATGACCAAGGGCAGGAACACGGATTCGGGACACACGGATTCGGGACAGGCCGTCAACAGGCGATTCAATCCACATCGGAATCCAGGGAATATTCATGATCCGCCTCGGGCTTTGCTGCATGTTTCAGGAACAACCGATCAAGTTCCCAACGACCACAGCGACTTCGCTCGCCAAAATGAAACGAGTCGACGCCCTCGCGAAGTTGAATCGACTTTGTCTCGCCAATGCCGAGGCGTTACTGGCCGCACTGCACTATTGCTCGGAACACGAGATCGGCTGCTTTCGGATCAAGAGTCAAATCTTGCCCAACAAAACACATCCTGCATGCGGCTACCAGATTTCGGATCTTCCTGATGGTGAAGAAATCCTCCGGCGATTTCAGGACTGCCGTACTTTTGCCGAGCGTCATCGTCTGAGGACTTGTTTTCATCCGGATCGATTCGTGGTCCTGAATTCGCCTCGGCCCGATGTGGTGGAAAAATCGATCCAAGAACTGGAATACCAGGCAGAAGTGGCGGAATGGGTTGGTGCGGATGTCGTCAACATTCATGGTGGGGGAGCGTATGGGAACAAGTCTCAAGCTTTAGCCGATTTTTCCCGTAATCTCGATCGACTTTCAGATCGGGTCAGGATCCGGTTGACGGTCGAAAATGATGATCAGACCTACACCCCGGCCGATTTGCTTCCCGTTTGTCAGCAGTCCGGTGTACCACTGGTCTATGATGTTCATCATCATCGCTGTCATCCCGATCTGTTTTCTGTTGAGGAAGCGACCGAACTCGCTTGGGGGACATGGAATCGGGAACCGATGTTTCATCTTTCCAGCCCGGTTGACGGATGGGATGGTCGGCAGCCAGAGCGTCATCACGATTACATTGACGTGCAGGACTTCCCGGATTGCTGGCGTCAAAAAACGCTAACCGTAGAGGTCGAGGCGAAAGCCAAAGAGCTGGCCGTTGGCAAACTTTGGGCGGAACTCAAACTGCGTGGAACTTGGTTTGTTTACATCGTCCGCTGTGCCGATGATTCCCTTTATACGGGAATCAGTAAGGATGTCCCCCGACGTTTGACCCAACACAATGCGGGAACGGCATCCCGTTACACTCGCTCCCGTTTGCCGGTGGCTTTGGTCTATCAGGAGCCGCAAGAGAACCAGAGTCTCGCCCTCAAGCGAGAAGCGGTGATCAAGAAATTCTCACGTCCGCAGAAGGAACTGCTGATTCAATCCTGTCGGCCAGTCTGATTCAGGGCTTGCGTCGCTGGAGTGGGTTCAGTCGCCGCATATCCAGCGGTGAAAACCGAGCCGGTTCGATCGCAGATTTCAGCGGAGACAATGGTGCGGTATCCGGCCCCGGTTCAAATGCCGTCACTTTCAGGTCGTCGATCCATAACTCACCCAACCCTTGCAGCGAAAGCGAGACCGTGAGCTCCTGACTTTCAGGAATCGGGCGGACCAGCTCGAACCTTTGCCAATCTTGCGGTAATCTCAGCCGGACCGCCCCCGACTTCCCGAGCAGACTGTCATAAATCAGAGCGCCATCAACACTGCCGGAAATCGTGACGGGAACTTTCGCCCATCCGGTAATTCTCACAACCTGGCCGGTCTGTACCGTGACCCCCGGCGAAACCACGGTCACCGGTGCCGTAGAAACGGTGATCGGTGCGGACGTTTCCGCAATCGGAACTGCGGAAAGCCTGAGACAAAGCTTTCCCTGTTTCGTACTCGGGAGCAGCCCCGCCATCGACTCGACCGTATCCTGCATCGCCTGCTCATGCTGCCAATGCTCGGCGACGAGTGTCCCCAGATCTTCGAACTCGCCCGAAGGGAGTAGGTTTTCCATCGCGTCGAGGTCCCCCAGTTTTTCCAGCCGATGAACCAGTTTCCAGTGTTCAGGAAGAGATTGAAACGAGATATTCCAGGGGCTGGATGTGGCGGACGAACGTCGCTGATTTGCATAGTCCCAGTGAGCACGCTGCAGGAATCGACTGTAAAGCAGCGATTCGTCGGCATGTTGTCGGGCGATGGCATATTGTTGTAATTTCAGTGCGGAATCCCCCTTCTCCAGTTGCTGTTTTGCTTCACCCAGCCACCGCCATGCTTCCGGTCGACCGACACCCAGATTCTGTAATTCCTGATCGATCTGTCGCGTTCGGTCGAGTTTCAGTCGTGCCAGTTCGACAATCAAATGAGCACTTCGATCCTGGATACTCGCGATTTTTTGATTGAGCTCTTCCACGAGAGTCGGATCGGAAGTAATCAGAATGGCTGCCGTTTGATCGAGCCGAGGGAGCTTGATTTTGACTCCCCCCGCCGCCGGCTCACGATCAAGATGCCGCAATCGACCTGTTGTCGTGATTTCCCAAGCTGCGGCCGTTTCCCCACCACCGGGAACGGTGATGGTTAGATTGCGAGCGGTGAGTGGTCCCGGAACAAACTGAGAGTTTTCTTCGAGCCACATTGGTAATAACAATGCACCGCGATCGGAACTGAGCAGTGCCGCCTGCATTTCTCGTGAGGGCTTTGTGACGGGGGACTTGCCGTTCGGCAGTTTACCGTTTGAGGCCTTTTCCAGCTTCCCCGCGTCGGAACTCCGGTTTTTTCCGTTGAGCGCCCAGGAATCGGGCCGCGAGGCTTCGAGATGAAATGGGACCAGTTCTGGCTTCCCCCCCGAAGTAATCCAGGGCTCGAAAAGTTCCAGTTCCAGATTGAGCAGTGTCAGCATCAGTAACCGTTCTCGCGCGGCGGGAGTTTCTTCACTCAGTGAAGTGGTGGTCCAGAAGCCCAGACCCCGACAGCCGGCCGCCAGCGCCGCGTAGACTTGCAAACGAAGTTGTTCGGGTTCCAGTTGCGGACGAGATTCGATCCCTCGAGCGAGATCGGCCATCGATGGCACAGGTTCTGTCTGAATCCAGGTCCAACAGAAGGTGTCTGGCCAGGATTGTTCCCGCCGTTGAATCATCCAATCGCGATAATCGGCGAGCGAACAGTGGCTGTGAATCACGTGACGGCTGATTCCCAGCATATCCACATGCCGGGAAGCGAGTCGCTCGTTTTCAATCACATCGGCAGCGATGGGTCGTTTATTCAGCCGATCGGCATCGCGAATCTGATTGGTCCAACTCGATAACCGCGGATGACCATTCAGTGTCATGCGGGCGCCAAGCATCCAAAACAAAACAGGTGACGTGTTCGATCCAAACGGGAGCAGACTGGCGTCTTCCGATTCGAGTGGTTCTCCGTCCGCCCCTTTGGCATAGGGGGGGGCCGAAGTAATCCACAATCCCTGGCGTCGGATTGGACCAGTGACACTGGTATTTTCATAATCCGGGACCCAGACCACGTTGAGACCCGCCGAGGCGAGTACATCAGGCCGCTCTTGTTGATGCGTAATGATCCGAGGGAAAAAAGGCTGGCTCTCGACCTGCAGTCGGTGGAGACTGAATCGAACCGAGAGAGCCTTGCGGCGATCTGGGAAAACGGGATCTTCCACCGTTTGTCGAACCTGCTGAATGAACTCAGGTTTGCCCTTGGACTCGGACGCCCGAAAAGGGACGACGGGAGTTACCAGCAAATCATCAAACTGAATCTGAACCGATTCGGGTGGAAGTTGCCCCTCAATGATCACCTGGTCGACAAACATGGCAGGTGAGAGAATTTTGAGTTGTTTCAGTGATCGCTGCAGCCGCAATTGATCGCTGATCGAACGATCCGTAGTGCGGCATTTGAGCTGTTGCCATTTTCCCGCCTGCTGATAACGGTCACCCATGATCAACAGCGTTAATCCGGAATTGGTTTCTGGATCAATGACTTCAGGTAAAGTCACACGGACGGCGAAAGCAAAGCCCTCATGAGTCGATTTGATCCAAACCGAGGCTTCCAGCTCATCAAACACCGTGGCGGCCGGAACGGAAGATTCCAGCCGAATTCGACTGTTTTCTCGCTTGGAAATCACCCGAATAAACTCGGCGCTGCCGGACCGGCCTACACCCCGGCGTCGTTCATGGATGGCGATTTCCGCATCGCGCGATAAAAAACGAACCTGCCAGGCAACCTCAGGGCTTTCAAATTCCTGACGAAATTCCTCAGCAACAGCACTCACTGACAGCAGCAGCAATCCTGCCATCATCAGCGAGTGACATGTCGAGGTGATCTGCCTGCTCATCCTTGAGTCCCTATTCCCGAAAGAGGGCCTGCCGCGGAAATGGAATGGTAATCTGGATTCAATACGGACGGCCCACTGCTCAATTTCCTGAAATCCCACAATTGACGGGATGGGCTGAATGGGGTGTTTGGCACTAAAAATTGTGCACGGTTCCCGTCAAGACCATCGTCGCATTTTTGCGATAAGTTGATCGTTGTACTGGACTTCGTAAAAACCGGCTAGAGGAATTGGTCGCAAACGTCTCGGCGGTGAATTCGTCGAATCGTCGAGGGTGATTTTGCACGCTCTCAAAAGAAAATCTGAATTTGTGAGCGGACCAAGATGCCCGTTTGGCCTGCCTGATAGCCGGTTCGGTTTTGGTCGGCGGCACAATGATCCAGCCATGCGGCATCCATGGTGAACCGTAAGTTCTGTTTCCCCGGCAGGAAAAACCAATTGAATCCTCCCGCGTATTCTGAACCAGTTCCTAAGGGACCATTCACACGCGAAAAACGAGTGTAGGGCTCGAATTTCTGTGGAATGACAAAGTATCCCGCCTGTGCAAGTCCCCCGTATTGACAGACCGAGGATCTCGAGAGTGGTAAATCGCCACTGAGGTCAAACAAATCCTGCAGATAAACTTCGCTGCTGATGCTGAACCCGCGATATTTGTAGGCGAAATCCCAGGATAACAGCCCAATTTTATAGATGTTGATCGTGGCACCGGGGCCGAGGGCACCGGTTTTTGTGAGCAGCGTCCCATCCGAGAAACGGATGTCCGAGTTTTCGGGAACATTCGGACTCCCCTGCGGACCCTCTTCCGACGAGTAGGTGCCGCTCATACCAACACGGACCACGGGTTGCTGATGCCATTGAAAATCGCCGTAACCGGTCCCGAAATCACCCAACGGTTCCCACCAGAACGAACCGGAATACGCCATCTGGGTATTCAACTGTTGGGTCGAGGCCCCCAGCGTATTAAATCCATTGGCAACCATGACATGATAAAAAAAACCATCAGCGGGCTCGCCGGTTGCCCAGATCCCCTGACTGAGGCTGGGGCGAAAAAATGTGGTCGCCATCGAACGGTCGACACCGAGCGTATCTACGAAAGAAACCAGCCATTCACGACTGCCAGGAACTTTGCTTTGCCCTGCATAAAAGGTCATTGCGCGACTAAAACGCCATGACAGCCAGTAGGCACGGAAATTCAGCTGCCGATTGCTGACGGTGTTGAAGTCGAGATTGAGGTTGTAAGTCAAATCGGGCCGAAAAGCATGACCGGAAAAAATCATGCGACCACGAGGAATCTGGAAATTGCTGGCATCGCTAACCGGATTCGGCTCGCCGGAACTGTCTGTCCAAGTCGTGACATCTCGCTCAAATCCCGTGTAGCGAAACTGGCTTTGCGTGTTTATTTTCAGCTCAAAGGGGGACTCAGCCTCGTTTTTTGGGCGAATCACGAAGCCGCGGTCGAATCCCGTATAGTACTCGGGTGGCTGCCTGGATGAACCGACCTCGGTACGAATTCGTTCCAAGGGAAATTCTGCGGCGGAATCCGAAAGAGGTGATTGGAAAATGGCTTCCGGAGTGCTGCTTTGGGTCGGAAAAGTCGACGGGCTCGAGGGAGGGCTGGTGTCAGAATCGGCAGCGGGAAGCGGGGGCAATCCGGTGGTGTCGCGTTCGAAACTGGCAGAATCCTGTAGGCGACTGGAAATGGCGGGCATTTGCAATCGCCGTGACATTTCTCGGTTTTGGTGGAGCAATTGCGACTGGGATTGCTCTAACTGCCAGAGTCGCTGCTCCATGGCCTCGAATTCGTTTTGTGAAAACGGATGGGCCGCAAGGGGTTTCGGATCAGGAGTCTGAGCCACAGCAGCGGTGGTCGTGAGTGACCAAATCATCAGCAGGATGAGACAAGGCCGGATTTCGGCCAAGCGCCAGATCCTTGGTGAACGCTGGATCCCTGAACAGTCAACGTCAGGTGATCGACGGTTCATCCGAAATGGCTCCTGAAACCGCCGAGAAGGATGGAACTAAGCCACTGATACAGCAGCGGATGCGTTAATCCCACACTCTCGAACCATCCCCATCACGAGGTGGAATTTCCCCGAAAAAGACTGAAGCAGAATCTCACGCAGCGATTTCCCGTCAAATGAACAAGATCCGCTGATTGAGTCAGCGCAAGCGTCTTTCGTGTCTATCGGGGTCTTCATCGGTTTGACTTTAACGATTTTGACGGTAACAACGCGTAGATTGAACAACGCGTAAATTGAAAGACTCGGATCGAAGAGAGCTTCGAATTCCTCAGCCTCCTTGTTCTTGTGATCTCGAAAATTTTGTGTTCACGAAAATTTGACCGGCGAGACCCGGTTGCCATCAGAGACCAGAATCGCGGGTCGGTTCGCTCTCGGCGAGAAGGGGGCGAGAGTTGCCTTAGCCCCCAATCACTTCCGAGCCGGAATGGCTGAAAAACCGTCCGCCGATTTTGCAGTACGATTCCAATCGATTGTCGGCGGAAGATGATGGAATACTTGTCCGCTGAGTTGTAGGATTCTGGAGTGACCGATTTTGTTGGCTGGCAACAATTTGTTGGCCGGCAACAATTTGTTGAGTCAGGTTCTGAAACATCGAAATGCTGGCCTGCAAAAGTTCAAGGAAAAGCGAATGTCGACCCCCAAAAAAACGTCACTCCTCCTGATCAGTCTTTCGTTCATCGGATTGGGATTTTTCGCGACTTCGTTCTTGCCCAGTGCGGTTTCGCAAGAAAAGAAACCGATTGCCAAGTCTCCGACCGATTTAGAGCTGTTAAGGGCCTCGGCCACCCGATTTGAAAATGCATTCAATTCTCAAAATTCCAAAGCCATTGCGGCCCAGTTCCTGGAAAATGCCGAAGTGGTCGATGAATCTGGCCAAGTCGTGCAGGGTCGAGCGTTGATCGAGACACGGTTTGC
This sequence comes from Schlesneria sp., assembly GCA_044354755.1. GTDB lineage: Bacteria > Planctomycetota > Planctomycetia > Planctomycetales > Planctomycetaceae > Schlesneria. Next base: position 7,352 of record JBIKZJ010000266.1, read on the forward strand.
AGAATCCTTCAAAAACTTTCCCCAGGCACAGATCAAGATCGAGATCACTTCGGTTCGAAGACTGAGTCCCGAGGTGGCGGTTGAGGATGGCGTCAGCACGATCACACTGGATCCGACAGAGCCTTCCTCTCGCAATGCCTATTCGGTCGTCCATCTGAAACGGGAGGGGCAATGGTTGTTTGCCAGCGTCAAGGATTTTCCTGCCGAACCCCTCATCACACCACATGACCATCTGCAAGATCTCGCGTGGCTCGTCGGCCACTGGGTTGATGAAAGTGATCACAGTCGCGTCGAAACGACCTGTGAATGGTCTGACGACCAAAATTATCTGCTCCAGCATTACCGGGTGAAGACGCGAAGTGGGCAGGAATTGCAAGGGGTGCAACGAATTGGCTACGATCCCCTGCGCCGAACCATTCGTGCCTGGGCCTTTGACCGCAATGGAACTTTTGTGGAATCAAACTGGACACCCATCGACGATTCCTGGGTCATCAAAGCCGAGGGAGTCACTTCGGCAGGACAGGCCGCTTTTGCAACTCGAATCCTCACTCCGATCAGCAGTGAGGCTTACCGGATTGACTCGGTCAGCCAACTGGTCGGAAAACAGTCGTTGCCGGATTCGTCAGTGATGGTTGTCCGTCGTCCGCCCACTCCCCTCGAATAAAGCGGGTACTGTGAAACCAAGTACTGTAAAACCGGGTATCCCATTCGCCCGCTCCGATTTCCGGATCGGTTTTTTCCGCAGGCTTCGCTCGTAGTTACCGCTGAATTCACGCTGAAAAATTACTCAATTGCAAATCACACAACAAGCAAACGGCTTGGTTTCATCAGGAGATCTCACCATGGATCGAAATTGGCTTCGAATTGGCTTGACCACGGCACTCATTGTCTCGTTGACAGGATCTGGAACCGTATTTGGCCGTGGGGGCGGGGGCGGAGGAGGCCGTGGCGGCGGTTTTGGTGGCGGCGGTGGCGGCGGTGGATTTCACGGCGGTGGCGGGGCGATCGGTGGTGGAGCGATCGGTGGTGGAGCCCGTCCTGCGGGGGGTGGTTTCAGTGGCGGAGGTGGTGCGGGATTGGGGGGCAGTCCGCGCCCTGCTGGTGGTGGATTTAGCGGCGGTGCTACGCGGCCCTCTCTGGGAAGTTCTCCGTCGTTTGATCATGGATTGAGCGGTGTTGGCTCGCGGCCGGCTCTCCCTGAAAATCGACCGAATTGGGGGACCGGGGGGACAATCGGAGCGGGGGCTGGCCTGGGGAACCGTCCTGGTATCAGCTCCGGGGCCGGAATTTCAAACCGTCCTGCGCAATTGCCAGGATTGCAGTCAGGTAGCCTCGGAAATCGACTGCCGAACCAGGGGGCTGGCGTTCAGGATCGTTTTGCAAATCGACCACAGACACCACAAGACCGCAGTGCGAACCTGAACAATCGCATGACGACAGGTCGAAATGACTGGCAGAACAATCGGCAAAACCTGCAAAATGATCGTCAGGACTGGCGTAACAATCACCGTGAAGACTGGCAGAATTGGGCTGACGACCACCACAATTATTACGGAAACTGGTACCACGGTTGCTGGAACGGTGGCTGGTATGCTGGAGCGGGCTGGAACAATC
>JBIKZJ010000267.1:0-8964 GCA_044354755.1 Schlesneria sp.
CAAAGGGATTTTTCGAAGACAATGATGTCCCGATGTCTTTGCGAGACGATGCTCCACGACCTGCGGTCAAGCCCGCAACCAAGCCAACTTCGTCACCATCAGTCCCGGTGAAATCCTCAACAAAAGCCCCGATGAAATCCCCACCGTCCGCCTCGGTGACTTCATCATCCGGCATTTCGCTGGATTTTCTCGATGATGAGGATGCCACTGAGAAACCAAGTCCTGCCCCCGTTTCACGCTCGTCCAAAAAGCCGCGTGGCAAAAGTCAAATTCTAGCGGGAAGACCGGAAGAAGAACTCGAAACATCAGAAGAACTGCCCGTACTTCAACGATTATCCTCATGGGACGACTTGGAGCCTGCACCTCGACGCGGAGGAGGTCGTACGAGCGAACAAGAAGAATTACAGTGGATCATGTCGGTGATTGGCCGTGCTTTGGCGGGTGGTGCAGTCATCCTCGTCGTTTGGCTGACCATCAGTTCGCTTTATAAAGCCTTCAACCAACCGGGTAACGGGGTTCCTGCTCTTTCATCGGGCGTCGAGCAAAATTCGGCAGACCGAACCACAATCTTGTCGCAAACGGCCGTCACCTCGACCTCTCCCCCTGTTGCCCCTCGTCCTACGCCGAAGCCCAATGAGCCGAATGCGGCCACATCAAAGCCCTCGTCCGGCCAGGAACCAGATGAGGATGGCGGGATGAGCGACCCGTCAGATCCTGATAACACAGACCCCGCGGAACCGGGCGATGCGATGGAAGGAGATGAGAATCTCGATCCAGTGGACCCCGATAAGTCCATCGCCGAGGGTGATTCCAGCAAGGGCGAACCGACAGAGGCGATTCAGGTGACGACGGACAGCCTATTCCTGGTTGTCATGCAAAACGAGACGGGGACCCAACGAATTCAAGTGGGGACTGCATGGGCCGCCTCGCCACAGCACTTGGTGACATCCGCTGCGGTAGCAACCGTTATTAACTCGCTGCAAAAAAAAGGGATGAATCCCGTTGCCGTTCAATTTCCACAGGACGAAACGCTTGCGATCAAAAAAGTTCGCATCCATCCTGCGTATCCGAAATATGCGGTGGAAAGTAATAACAAAAATGAAAAGCGCGCCGCTGTCGCCCGTGCTGGACAGCTCAGGTATAACCTCGCGGTGCTTGATATTGATCTTTCTCAGCCACGGGAAAACTTTCTGGAATTCGCTAACCGGCACCTGAAAACCACACGAGAGACGACCTACACAATGGTCGGGTTTCCGTTTCTGAATCTGGGAACGAAACCGCCGAAAACGTGGGAAGCGGTCCCCTTGCAGGAAACCCCCTCCCGCAGACTGGCCCCTACGGTGGCGAGCCAACCGAGGGATCAGGTGCTGACGATCAAATTCTCGCCGAATACCATCGAGCAGGACTGGTCTGGCAGTCCGGTCCTCAACAAAGAGAATCAGGTGATTGGAGTCTACGCACAGCTTCCTCAATCGAAATCGGGTGAAGCAAAACGAGCGACCTCGGATTATGCCGTTGTCTGGATTGGGTTGTTGCGAGAATTTGCCACTGACGTATTACGATCTTCCACCATTGATAACGATCCCTGAAAGATTTTCACACAAAGTCGCCAAGCTGAAGAGTGTGTCTGATTCGCGAACAATTCAAATTGGGATTGCTCCCGTTTATGTGGGGAACCTGTTCGTCAGACTTGCTTCAATCGGGAATTGCGAGCAAACTAACTGAATCGTTGTTTGTCTCACTTTCGATTCTCGGTCAGGAAGTTGTCATGCGGAAGAATTTGGTCAAAGCAGCCCTCAAGGCGGGATTACCACAGGTCGGGACTTGGTTGTCACTGGGCAATGTTTTTGCCGCACGATTGATGGCTCGCGTTGGATTTCCCTGGCTGACGGTCGACCTTGAGCATTCTCCGATTGGCTGGGATAACGCGGGGCTTCTGTTTGGCGCAGTGGCGGATGCCGGTTGCATTTGTTTGTGCCGGGTCCCGCGGGGTGATCACGCACACATCAAGCGGGTTCTCGATGCCGGGGCACATGGAATTGTCGTGCCGATGGTGAATACGGTTGAAGAGGCCAAAATCGCCATCGCCGCAGCAAAGTATCCCCCTCTGGGAAACCGTTCGGTTGGAGGCGGAATGCACGCCATGAACTTTGATGCGACGGCGGGCGATTACTACAAGCAAGCCAACGACGAAGTGCTGGTCGTCCTGCAGACCGAGTCTCCGCTCGGCGTCGAAAATGCCGAGGAAATCTACAGTTTGCCCGGCGTCGATGCCATTTTCGTTGGTCCACATGACTTGACGTTCCAGATGCGAACTCCGGATGGAAAGGACCCGACGCCCGAAGCTTTCGAGGCGATGCTGCAGCGGATTCTCGCCATTGGCAAGAAATGCGGGACTCCGGTCGGTATTCATGTCCAGACCATGGAAGCCGCTCACAAACGGATCGCGGAAGGCTGGCAATTCATCGCACTGGGGAGCGAACTCAAATTCATGGTGACCGAGGCCCAGAAGGCGGTGGAAGGAATGGGACTGAAGAACGCCGGTGACCTGGCTCGTTATTAACACCGGAAACTTGCCGTCGATCTGTCCGGGTGATCTGTTCGATGGATCTGAGTGCCAGAGCAATCTTCGGATCAGGCCATCACGATCGCGTGACATTCATGGAATAAAATTGGCGGGAAGTCATCAGCACTTTCCACCAATTTTTATGCAACTCCGCAGGTCCGCATGATTAGTTCAGTACGCGACGAATCACCCCCCAACGAAGCGGGTGTACAAACCGCGAGCGACTCCAACGTCGTCCGTTCCTTGAATAATGGCGCGACCGTCCCGGAAGAGGGTCATTTCATAGGCGGGATTCGTCAGTGTTAGCTTCAAGAGGTACGGATTTTTTGTCACTTTTCCGACCCCGGCCCATTGTAAAGCCAATTGATCCAGCGAAAGTGCTGCGGGTTGAGCAGGCGAGATTTGGACCGAATTGCGGCCGCAGAGCACCGTGGAACGGGATGAATTGCTGCCGTGCAGCCAGTCCCGGCGGCCTTGTGAGCAGGCAGGGCAGTCGCTTCGTTCTCGCAAGCCGGAAAGATCCATTTGTCGCAGCGTTCCGTCCCAAACATCCACCATCGTCAGTTGTGGCAGGACCAGATCTTTTCGTCCTGCCAGGATTTTTAACGCCGATGCAGACTGCAGAGCGGTCACCATGTGAATCCCGGGTGCCAGGACACCGGCAGAATCACAGGTTTCCGTGGCTCCTGCTTCGGGGGGGGATTCGATGATACAACGCAGGCAGGCGGATTCGTGCGGAAAGATCGCCATCGTTTGCCCATGGCTTCCCACGCAACCGGCATAGACCCAAGGAATCCCGAGTTCCAACGAGAGATCATTGATCAGAAACCGAATCTCAAAATTGTCGGTTCCATCCAGAATCAAGTCGACATCACGAGCAAATTCCCGAATGTTCCGCCAGTCAATATCTGCCACGTGTGGCTCAATGGTGACTTGCGAGTTGATGCGGGCGAGTTTTTGTGCGGCAACAATCGACTTGGGGAGATGCTCCGCCACATCCTGTTCATCGAAAAGGACTTGACGCTGTAAATTTGTCAGATCGACAAAATCCCGATCGACAATGCGTAAAAAGCCGATGCCAGCTCGAACGAGTGTGTCGGCAAGCACTGTCCCTAATGCCCCGCATCCACACAAAAGGACCCTGGCGGCACAAATCCGCCGCTGTCCTTCAATCCCAATCTCCGGGAAGCGGATCTGTCGGCTATACCGTTCGAGCTCCTCAGGAATCTGCTGGCGGGATGAGGTGGGTATCTCTGAACTCATCGAATTGGCCCGTTCGTCGTCGGAAAGCCCTTTTGATCATGTTGAAAGGCGGCGAGAGGAATCCCTGCCGTTAAACATTGGTCTGCCGGCAACTTTCCGCGTGTCCAAAGTGTCCGTTCAACCATCACTCGTAATAGCAACTCCAGCTGTTTCTGGGCCTCCGGACTCTCCAGCAAACCAATCGCGCGGGCGATCGCTTCGAGGGTGCAAAGCCCTGATTCATGACGCTGCGTTTTTAAGCGATATTCTGATGGCAGCCCCAGCGGAAGTTTGACATGTGGGATCCCTTCCAGAGCCGGTTCGCGGCGAACGAATTTCGTGGTTTGCCGCCAATTGGCATCCGGAACGACCAGCGTCGTTGGTCTGGCCAAGTTCGCGACGAACTCGGGGGAAAGCTCAACGGCAAAAGGACTGGGATACAACAGCAGTGATTGACCCTCGGTTCGATGCAGGCTTGCTGCGATCAGCCGTTCATCTTTTTTTCCGTGAATCTGAATTTCACTGTTCAACAGCGCTTTATTCACCAACTTGGCCGTGTTGGTGGTCAGCGGTTCTTCAAACGTATGCATCAAGATGACGACGCGGGTCTGCAGCGTGATTTGGGGAATGTGCGAACAGAAGCAAAGTGGTTTGCGGATCTCGCAGCGTGGGCAACGGTGCTCTCGAATACCTGGCCGCATGAAACAAATCAATCCTTCCCACAATCACAGATTCGGGTGATGGTCCTGTCCAGCGACATACATGGTCCATCGACTCATGGTTGCGGATTTTCATCAAGGGTAAAATGGAAAGCGGACTTACCAATCCACGGCAAGTCCGCTTTTGTATTGTGCCATTCCTCGCCGTTCTTCAGACTATGCCAGCACCCTGTCAATTGGTAGCAGGTTGCGCGGTTCGAATGGAAAAAGGCTTGGATTCGGTCTTCTTTTCGGTCTTGACGGTGAGCTCGAATTCTTCAGCTCGTGCTTCCGCTTGTGCAAGTAACTGCTGGGCCATTAGCAATTGTGACCGGGTGAAGTAAGGGGTCGACGCAATCTCACCAAGGTGCTCCTCGGTTTTCGCGGCCAATTCTTCAAACGACATTTTATCCGTGAGATGCCATGTCGCCGCTTGTGCGGCCTGTGGGTCAACCTTGCCGGTCCCAACCGCCGCGAGCAGTTGATGAAGTACGGGATCTTTACTGAGTCGTGAAATCGGCACAATCGTGTACTTGCTGCCAGGGCCAGGTTCGGGTTTCCCGTGCTCGAGGCAAACCGAGTTAAAGGAAACGGCAATCACCTTTTCAGGAGGAATCGAGAAAAATCCACCACCACCTTGTCCACCACCACCCATACCACCGCCACCCATACCACCGCCACCCATGCCACCACCACCCATGCCACCACCTTGGGCTTGCTGTCCGCCACCACCACCCATTCCGCCACCGCCACCACCCATGCCGCCTAATCCTCCCATGCCGCCCATTTGCGAATGAATCGAAACACCCGCAACGGCGTCTGGGACTTTAATGGTCAGCGGCTTATCGGTTTTATTCTCGATGAGCACCGTTCCCCCCATCGCATCCTTGGGGACCAGCTTGACCGTGACTTGCTTAGCGTCGACCGCTTCAAACAGGTCGACCTGTTCGGCAGCAGGGTCAAACTTGGGATTCCGAATCGGCTTCTTGGCCGATTTACTGGCAGCCGAAAGTTCCAGCGGAATCGATGCAGCAACCATCATTGCCAGGGATGTGAATCCACAAGCAAACAGCAACGCGATTGGGCGGCGAGCCATTGGAGTTTCCTTTCGCACACACACAATAAAAAAGTGATTCAAACCAGATCGTAAAGAGATCCACTTGCATCAAGCAACACGGCGTTCGAATCTTTTCCAGATTGTAAGCCCGCCGAAGTGACGAGAGCAATCAAATCTTTTCGAGATCACGAAAAATTGAGACTTCTTTCCGAAGTCACGTCAGCCACGGGACAACGTCGAGGCGGCCTCGATCACCTTACGAGACTTCCTTCGTCATCGACGTTCGCAGGGAACGCCATGAGGCAGATTATGCTGGACATTGCAGCCACTACGTCCGTTGCCAACGGCCCGTTGCCGCAAACTTGTTACACGCGATACAGCGTTCCGTTCGAATTTATCGAGGATTCCATGTGAAACCACCAAGCAGATCCGATTTTTCCGGTGATGACAATAACGCCTATTTTTCCGCCGTAAATCGGGCATTCGCCACGAATTGGCGAAGTCGTTGAAGATCCTTCACACCGGGCGAAGATTCCACGCCACTGGCGACATCAATTCCCCAAGGCTTGACCACCCCAATCGCCTCGACCACGTTGCCCGGATCCAAACCCCCGGCCAGAATCAGCGGTGGCCAAGCTTCCTGCCGGTATTCTTGTGACAAAAGGTTCCAGTCGACCGTTTTACCCGAGCCTCCAAAAACATTGGCGACGTGCGCATCTACCAAACATCCCGCAAAGCGAAGTTTTTGCACTTCAGCCTCGTCGAGATACCGCGCCAGTCCGGCTAATCCCTCCGTCGACATCCGCCAGGCACGAATCAATCGCGTTTCGGGCAACCGCTGTTGCAACTCGGCCGCAAACGAAAGAGACTCGTCTCCGTGCAACTGCACCGCATTCAAGCGGCAACTTTGAGCGATCCTTTCGATCTCGACGATCGAGTGATTCACAAAAACGCCGACACGCTCGATCCGCACCGGAAGAATATTCGAAATTTCCATCGCTTCATCGGTAGTCACAAATCGAGGCGAATTCGCATAAAAATTCAAACCGATGGCATCGATTTCCGACTGTGCCACCTCACGCGCTGTCTGACGGTCACGAATTCCACAGACTTTGATCCACATAGTTCACGTACTCAAGGGAAAACAGGACGATAAAGAGAGGCAGCTTTCGGTTCCGAATTCTTCATCGGGGTTACGAGACACCGACGACGTAGTGTATTGGGGAATTCTCACCGAGAAAACCGGGAATCTCTGCGAACCAACCAGAATTGCCTGGATCTCTCCTGGCCAGTAGCCTGCTGTAGGTTTCCGCAGTCGACGGATCTCGCGACTGCGGATTCGCGTCAGCGAGACTCAAGAGATTCATCGCTGTCGAAAATGAGATCGAATTGAGTGTTTTGAGAGTTTTTAGAGTGGAGCTTCATGGCCGCAATTTCTGATCAGCATCCGTTTGCCCTGGAAATTGTCCTTCAATTGCGAGCGGCAGGCCACATTGCGTTATTTGCCGGTGGTTGTGTTCGAGATTCATTACTGGGTCGCGAGGCAAAAGATTACGACATCGCCACGACAGCGCGGCCGGAACAGGTTAGGAAGTTATTTGGACACCGACGAACGTTAGCTGTCGGGGCCAGTTTCGGCGTGATCATGGTGCTGGCACCTCAGGGTGGCGGGCAGGTCGAAGTCGCCACCTTTCGAACAGAAGGTCCTTATCTCGATGGCCGCCGGCCTGAATCCGTCGCGTTTTGTACCCCCGAAGAAGATGCCCGGCGGCGAGATTTCACCATCAACGGCATGTTTTTCGATCCAGTCAAGCAACGCGTGCTCGACTTCGTCAGCGGCGAACAGGATCTCAACGCAAAAATCGTTCGGGCCATCGGAAACCCGCATGAGCGATTCCGGGAAGATAAGCTGCGAATGTTACGTGCAGTCCGTTTTACCGCGACGCTCGGATTCTCACTCGACCCCGAAACCGCTGATGCCATTCGAGCAATGGCATCGGATTTGATCGTGGTCAGTTCCGAACGAATTGCACAGGAACTCAAAAAAATGCTGCTCGACCCGCATCGGCGTCGAGCGATCCAGTTGACTGAGGATGTTGAACTGATCCGTGTGATCTTCCCCGAGCTCGACTCGGTCCGGCGACAATCTGAATGGACCATCATTTTGCAAGGTCTGGAAGAACTTCGACACCCGACTTTCGAACTGGCGATGGCTCTCTTGCTGAAAGAACTTCGAACCCAGCCAAACCCACGTGCGATTTGTCTGCGGCTCCGACTTTCGAACGACGAGACCGATCGAATCACGTGGCTGGTGGCCCATCAAAGTGATCTCGACAATGCCCCCACGCTCAGCCTGGCAAAGCTGAAGCAAATTCTTGCGCATCGGTATCGCGATGATTTGCTGGAAATGCATCGGGTACAACAGGTGGCAAGCTCGTCCCCCCTCGTTTCCTATCAGTTTTGTGTCCATTTCCTCAAAAACACCCCACCCGAAGTTCTCGATCCCGTCCCGTTTGTCACCGGCGACGACTTGATTGCCATGGGTTTCAAACCGGGGCCCCGGTTCAAGTCGATCCTCGATACAACCCGGATGGCACAACTCAACCTGGAATTACTCAGTCGTGATGAGGCACTCGATCGCGTCAAACAGGCTTGGGATCAAGAGCCCCCTCGACCTTAATCAATCCACCTTGATCAACGACGGTTTGCCAAAAAGCATTTTGAGAAAGGGCGTATTTGGGGAGAGGGGGATCGAATTTCCGTGGATAAAATTTGTTGTATCCGCGATGCCGTGCCGGTCGACAATCCTCATCGATCAGCGGACCGATCTTGTTCTGGGGGCCGGACGATGGAAGCCAAAGAGGTTTGACCGGCAAGATCGGGCGATTCCGTCCCCAAGTAGCTGGCGAGTTGATTGAATTTGGTCTGTGGCCCCCCCGTGCAGACTCGCGTGTTGACGTGGATGACGGTACAACGATCAACCGTGGCTGTTGCGTGTTCGTTTTCCTGCATAACGAACCGTCGATATTGTGTTTGGATTGGATGAGAAATCCCGTTCTCTCATCGCCGAGGGGTAAACCCCGTTTTTCCGTCTGGCCTGATGACATTTTCAAGAGGAGTTTCAACTGTGGAAAGCATCGAATCAAGCAGCGGCATTTCGCGCCGTGAGTTACTCAAAGCGACAGGGACTGTCGCGGCCGCATCGGCACTCGCCGGAGTCGTGATTCCCCAGCAAGTCTATGCTGGCGAAACCAATACGATTCAGGTCGCACTGGTCGGAGCGGGTGGTCGCGGTACCGGAGCTGCGGAAAACGCCCTCTCGACAAAACTCGGCCCCGTCAAATTGACCGCCATGGCAGATGTTTTCCCCGATAAACTGAAGGGAAGCTTTGATTCCCTCA